>WJJO01000051.1 GCA_014729665.1 Caldifarciminota bacterium | reverse complement strand
ATAGTCGCCTTTCTTGATGCCTTGAACGTGGGGACCGATCTCCACTACCTCGCCTGCCACCTCGTGCCCTAATATCTGAGGCAATCTTGCTGCGCCTATCCTTCTATCGGCCCAGGGATTCCACTCGTATATGTGAACGTCTGTTCCGCAGATTGACGTGGCCTGCACCCTGACAAGGACCTCGCCCGCTCCTGCAGTGGGAACGTCTACGTCCTGGAGTTCGGCACCTCCTCTCTCAGGTTTTATCTTGACTACCGCTTTCATCTTTGACATCTCGACTCCATTTTGATGTGTGTTCACGCGCAAACGCAACCTTCAAAGGAAGGCGTGCTATCATACCGAATTTTGCTGGAATTGTCAAGTTGTGTATTCTACCGGATTTTAATGACCTTGCCCGTGTAGGAAACTAAAGGTGAAGATACATGAATGAAATAGACACCCGGACTCACCGGATTACCGTATTGATTCTTGCCATTCCAGTTAAACTCATGTTTTCCATATTCGAATGTTTGTGCAGGGAAACGAATTATTTGCCTGCCGCTTACGTCGTAGATGCCTATTTCAGCCTCTGTCTGGTTCTCCCACAATCCAAAGAATTTAATAGTAACCTCATCTGAAAAGGGATTGGGGAAGGAATTTACTGTATACGTTGTATGCAACTCGACCGAATCCCTCTTCGATGCAGAACCGTAAAACACCTTCGTAAACATAGTATCTGTTCTCGTCGTTAATTTTATTATATACAAACCGGGTGACGCGTAGTATCTGTTATCACCCACGCCGTTCCAGTATACGCCGTGAATACCTTCAGAATACGTGCTGTCAACTATTTTCCGGAACTGGTGACCGTATTTATCAAGCACGTCGACTTTAACCTCAGACTCCTCAGGAAGGGTGTAGATAATCCGTACGTAATCCTCGAATGGGTTTGGGGCACACGAGATAACGGCAAATTCTTCTATAGGCTCTGCGACGTATCTGGTAGGTGGCTCAATGTTAAGAACACTTCCGCTGCAAGAAAAGGTATCAAAAACCCCATCAGGCAGGAGATACCAGCAATCTAAGCTTGAGTTACCCCAGCCGTAATTAAGGTGCCACTCGTCAACAAACTCGGTCTCGCGGAAACCGTCACAAACATACGCATGACCACTAGAAGCAAGTATCGCAGGCATGGAATCTTTCATGTTCTTTTCAAGTATTTCCTTGAATGTATTCGTATCAGTATCCCTGGCTGAAGTAAAACGTGCGTTGAGGTAGTTGAATTGTTTTAAAAGACTCTCCTCACAATCACCAGTAAACGCTCCAGAGCCTTCACTCGAATACTGCATTCCCACACTCACACCGCAAGCGTAACACAAAGCCGCACACATTTCATCCGAGGGATTGCCGTTGTTGTAATCGATGAATGATATACTCGCATCCGGAGCGTATATTTGTATCGAGGTATCTTGATCTTGATATGGATATGGATAGTAACTGTAATTGTCATTTTCTGTAAACGTTACCGAACTCGGATACTGCCAGTAGTTGATGATCTGCGCCATCGCAGTAGCAACGCATCCGACATATGAACGTACCCCGGTTTCCGGATCTATAGGACATAAATCGTTGTAAGGCGGACCTTGATGCCATTCGGTCTTGACCCAGCCTCCGGTTTCGGTGGAACCTGGCTCAGGCCACGAGTCCCCGGGATCGAGGTATGCGGGTTCTCCGGAGATCATTCCTTCCCACTGCCTGTTGTTGCGCTCAATGACCTCCTCGTTAGTTAAGGGAAGAGCTTCTAGACGAAGACTTAAGTCTTTTCTTAACATGTTCAATAAGACATTTTCCGGATGTTCCTCCCATGGAAACGTACCGTGTTCGGCATATGCTATAACGGGCGTGAGATCATCATCAGCCGTAACAATTACGAAACCCTCGGGTTCGAGTGAAAAAACGTAGGCCAGAAGGGTTTCACCTGTCTCATCGTATAAAGGCTTGGGTTGAGTCATGGATTGGCTGTAAGATACTGACGAGAGGCCCGCTTCTTGAAATCGTGCGTTCATCACTAAGGTTTGAGATGTCGCAGCTAAAGATGATGTCTGAATATCTACAGGGGCAGCATACGTAAGTGTCAAGGCCAAAGAACCGATAATTAACGTAATTTTCAATCTGTTACCCACACTGCTCCTCTATTTAATAAACACTATCCTCTTGGTCAAGTACGACACCGGTGTTCTGAGGCTTACGAAATAACACCCGTTCGAGAGCCGATACCCGGCTCCGTCTCTGCCGTCCCATAGGACCGTATGTTCTCCTTGAGCCTGAGTCCCCTCTGCCAGCACCCGAACGCCTCGGCCAGAAGCGTCGTAGATGCTCACGTTGACCTCAGCCGGATCTGAAAGATGATAGGAAATCTCTGCCGGTTTTACCACGAGTTCGGGACTTACGGTAATCCGGATACCCGGGTCGGTAAGGGGTTGCTCATCAATACCTGATGGAGCCTCGATGTTAACCACACCCTCTATAACGAAGGGGTAGTAAGGTATACCATATGGAAGGATGTACCAGGCTGAAGGTAACGGGTGAGGATTACTCGAACCCCATCCGAAGTTAAGATGCCATTCCGGATGGTATTCGGGTTCACGGAAGCCGTCGCATACTATCTCATGACCCCCTGAAGAGCTGTCTTCGATATTTATCCAGAGCATGGCCGGTTTAGCATCTTTCATATTCTGCTCGAGTACTTCGTAGAAATCTGCATCATCTTCGGATTTGCTCTCCGCGTTAGCGTACTTGAAATGCTTTTCGAGCGATATCGCCGAGTTCTCCGGATACGTACCCGAAGCCTCGCTGGTGTAGTTCATCTTCGAGCCTACCCCGCATGCGAATGAAATGGCCGCACACGTCGAGTTGGCCGGTCTGCCGTTTCTGTAATCGATATAGTCGATACTTGCATCAGGGGCATGAATCTCTATCTCCCGCGTCCTTGTAACGTAGTTATCCTCGGTGGTAAAGGTTACAGATGGCGGGTACTGCCAGAATGCCACTATCTGGCCCATTGCCGTGGCTACGCATCCGACGATGGAGCGCTTCCCGGTCTCGGGGTCCATCGGGCAGAACTGGTTATAAGGATCGCTCTGGTGCCACATAGATTGAATCCACCCCCCTGTCCAGCTCTCTCCGGCTGAAGGCCAGCTTTCAACATCATCAAGTGTTCGGGTTTCGGCATCAAGGAACCTATCCCACTGCTCATGATTGTCATGGATAGTTTCCGCATCGGTCAAATCAACCAGTTCGAGCCTCTTTGAAAGATCGTAGCGAAGCATGTTCATAAGGACGTTGTGTTCGTTTTCTTCCCACTGGAACGAGCCGTGCTCCGCATAGGCTATTACAGGCACGAGGTTATCGTCAGCCGAAACAACAACGAAGCCCTCAGGCTCGCAGCCAGCGACGTAAGCGAGGGTCCTGCCTTCCTTCGAGAGAATTGGCCTCAGACTTTCCGCTGACAGTTCATAATCGCGTGAAAGATAACCGGCGTCTGCAAGGCGCGTATTCATGATGTCTGCCTGTACGGAAGCGACCTTAAGCGCAGTCTGGAGACTGACCTGTTCTGCGAAAAGAACCGAAACCAGGAGTAAAATTGTCAACACTTTACACTTATGCATAGATTCCGCCTTTTTTGATATCCTACGAATACGGATGGAGATGTCAATATGGGGTGTTGCTGATTTGCAAGGAATGAAAACACAAAGATCGTATATGAAGACCGGGTTCTCCACTCCGTAAAATATCCGGCAATCCGTGTCTCTTTGTCTCGGTGTCTCTGTGGTAAATAATCAGCAGATTCTCGGTAATTGCTCACCCTCGAGCGTCAAAAGTGGACGCTCCGAACCAAGCAAGGTCTTAAGCCACAGCCATTTGGGTCCTTCACGTACCTTGCCGATTATGGCGGCGTCAGCGCCCTGGGGATGGGATTTAAGTATTTGGAGAGCCCTCTCGGCGTGATCCGGATCGCAGATGACGATGAGCCGTCCTTCGGATGCAAGGTAGTAGGTGTCCAGTCCCAGCATCTCGGCTGCAGCTTTCACACCCTTGCTGAACGGTGTATCCTTCTCCTTGATGAACATCCCCAGACCCACGGCGTCGCAGAACTCATTGAGAGTGGTTGCGAGTCCACCGCGCGTGGGATCGCGCATAGCCTTCACGTCTACCTCAGCCTCTATCAGGGAATTCACCAGCGGCCATACGTTTGCTACGTCAGATGAGATGTGGTGTTCGAACCCGAAATCCTCACGCGCTAAAAGCACCGCAATCTCGTGATCTCCAAGATTGCCTGATACGAGTACTGCGTCACCTTCTTCGATGCGCTCCTGGGCAAAGGTTTTCTCATGTTCGAGTACACCGTAGCCTGCGGTGGTTATGTAGCACTCAGGCTCATCACCGGCCTCGATGACCTTGGTGTCCCCTGCTATGAGATGAACACCTGCAGCATTCAACTCTCCGGCCATGGACTCGACTATTCTTTCGAGAACGTGTAGGGGCATCCCGGCTCTCAGGATAAAGCCTGCGGTCATGAACCGGGGCCGTGCTCCCTTTACGGCAAGGTCGTTTAATGTTCCGCACACAGCAAGCTTGCCAATGTCGCCTCCCGGGAAGAACAAAGGCTGCACAACGTGTGAGTCGGTTGTAAGACAGATTCGACCGCGGTCGGACGGAAGTTCCGCCGCATCCTCTAATCTTTCGAGTATCGGGTTTCCCAGATGCCTGCAGAAAAGTTCACGGATGAGTCTTCTGCTCTTGCGCCCGCCAGAACCGTGGTCTAAACCGATTCTACTGCCTTTCACTGAAGTTGAGTTGTTCTGTTCGGATGGGGTAGGGGAAGTTGGGGTAATCATATTAGACTTACTCCGTACCCGTAGCCTGTCGGTTCAAATGAACTCGCTTCACACAACCAGGACCTACCAGTCAGGTTTTGTCTTTTTATCCCCCTTCCACCAGGGAAGGGGAAACCTCTACTCTTGGATACCGGCTCTTCATTTTCACACAGACAAGTCGGAACGTTCCTCAGTAGTGGATCAGCTTTATT
>WJJO01000475.1 GCA_014729665.1 Caldifarciminota bacterium | reverse complement strand
GTCTATACTAAGACAACCTAAACTAGACGAAGGCCAACATGAGACGCAGTTGGTTGCATAGTACAGGAGGGTATATGATCGGAATAATACTCGCGTTTCTCGCCCAAACAGATGAAGCAAGCATTGGCTTCCAGGTCAAGGCGTCAAGGGATATTGAGCCGATGCCTCACGCATGCATATACTACAGCGTACCCTCCTGGTTAACAAGCTACGATATAATCTTTTCAACCGAAGGTGTTATCAGCACGGTTAATCGTGATCTTTACGATGCTATTAACGCATCACCGGGGGTTTTATTCCACGACTCTCACCTCACGCTGGAGGATTTGGTTTCATTCTACAAGGGCACCCAGTTTTTCTTTAACTCCGATTACAAGCAGGCGTCAGGGCATTTCAGAAAACTTACCCGGGTTTATGTCCGGGAGTCTATTACAGATTTTGCTAACTACTACATCGGAGCAATTGCCTTCGACCAGGGGAATTATCAGCAGTGCGTTCGAACGATGGAGAATATAACCCTAACTAAAAACGACCTGCTCGCAAGCAAGGTATATTTTATCGAAGCACAGGCGTACCTTGAGCTTGGACGTCCGGACAGTGCTTTGATTGCCTTTAAGCAGGCAAGATCAATCGAACGCAACTCCATGATTGATCTTTATTCAACCTACGCCCTTTACCGGATACATCATTCAGCCGGGAGGTTGAAGGAACGTGACAGGGAGGCGGCAAGGCTTGTGGAAATTAAACTCGCTGAAGATGACGCACCGGTGACCGAAAACCTTGCCGTACTTATGCAGGGTAACGTCAAGTTCCTGGAGGGAAAATACCAATCGGCACTGGATTTCTACAATCAAATTATTAAACCCCTTTTCGATGAGAATACTTCGGCAGAAGAGCTCCTGGTCTACGAAGCTGCGGTAACCATGT
Source organism: Caldifarciminota bacterium (assembly GCA_014729665.1). GTDB lineage: Bacteria > Hydrothermota > Tepidihabitantia > B3-TA06 > B3-TA06 > WJJO01. Next base: position 4,863 of record WJJO01000475.1, on the reverse strand, counting down.
CCTGTCTCGCCATGATTCGCAAGGGCAGGTATTCCCAGGCGAGAAAAAAAGCCCAGACCTATCTGCAAGACTTCGATATCAATGAAGACAGCCAACTTAAAGGTGAAACGGGTGAGATATCTGCAGGTTACGGTCGTCGGTTAAGGGCCTATCTTCTGTTCAACCTCGCTGCGGCAACCTACTTCGACTCATACGATAACGAAGGCGGCATTGTAAACACGGCAAGAAGGAACGAAGCCGAAAGATTATTTACCCTCGTAACCGATACGTATCCGGAAGCAGAAATCGCAGGCCTTGCCTGGGATGCCGTTGCCTGGTACAAGCTGGAGGCCTTCGATTTTGAGGACTCCGAAAAGGGATTTGTCGATGTTTACACGCAATCATCGAGTAAGGACGCTCAGGTTTTGGCCTCATACGGCAGGGCATTATCCGCCTTTTATCTGAACGATTACGCCTCCGCTTACAGGTGGTTTCTGGATGAAGGTGAATACGAAGACAGGCTTTCGGTAACAATTGACTCAACGACCTATTCGCGAGGGCTAAACTACAATGCTATTGCGGCGGACATAGCCGACGAGGCGCTTTTTGGGAAGGCTAAATCGGCTGAGATGCTCGGTCGAACCTCACAGGCATTAACCCTCTACACCCGCATCCCGGAAAAATACCCCCAACGTCCGACAGCAGGTGAAGCGTGGCAAGATATTACCAGGATTAAACTTGACCGCGGCGACCTGGAAGGAGCCATAGCCGCTGTAAACAACCTGAAATTCATGAAGGTCAGGGCACCTGAAATCTACCTCTGTCCTTACACCTTTGCCGTTGCAATGCTTTACGATTACTACATGAACGTCCTGGAAGACGAGAATACCGCCGAGGAGTATGCAAAGACCCTTCTGCGGGAAACGGGAAACACCGAAATCATTGAACGTCTATTCTACACCCAGGCAATGAGATACACCGACCTTGAAGATATCGATATACTAAAGGTCAAGATCGAAAGGTTAAGGAATCAAAACTTCCGCAGCCCCTATCTTATTGCACCGCTTTACAATCTCAGCTTGATGTACTATCAGGCCAACGAGTATGAAAAGGCTGAAGAAATCCTGGAAGATTTAGTCTTCTGGGAGGACAGTTCCGCCCTCGGAGTAATTGAACCGGACATCCGGTTCAGACTTGCTGTGGTGAATTTCCGGATGAAGAATTATTCAAAAGCCGCCCGTGTACTGGAAGAATGGACGGAAGACTATTCCGAAGGAAGTCGCGCAAGAGAAGACCTCTCACCCCCGGTATACTGGTATCTTGGATATTCATTCTACCATATGGCCGAGATGAATAAACATCAATCGGTTAAAACCAGAGCCGGTTATTACCGCAAGGCTAAAAGGTACTTCGAACACCTGGCAATACGGTATTCGCAGACAGATTTTTACACATCTGAGGTTGATGAAAGGGTAAAAAGATTGATAACCTACTGCGGTGAAATGGTGGATGAACTGTTGAAACCATAATCACCTTCAACCTTCTTGACATTGCTCCGATTGTGAGCATTATATGAAGTCAATCATAATTCAAGGAGGCGAAATGGAACACAAGATAGAGTATGGACCGGCCTTCTCCCTGCTGTCAATGAATCTTACCGAAGGCGATAAGGTTACGGCAGAGGCGGGGGCCATGGTTTCGATGGACGAAGCAATCAACATCGAAACCAAGATGAGAGGCGGTTTTGGAAAGGCGTTGGCCCGGTCATTCCTGGGCGGAGAAAGCTTCTTCATGAACCACTTCACAGGCACCGGAGAGGTAACATTTGCATCATCGACACCCGGAGACATCGTACACGTGCCTATGAGCGGAAATACCTTACTTGCGCAATCAACTTCATTCATCTGTTCCTCCGGTGACATCGAGGTTGACACAAAATTCGGCGGTGCAAAGTCCTTCTTCTCAGGCGAGGGTCTTTTCCTTCTAAAGGTTTCCGGAACCGGCGATCTTTTCCTGTCTTCCTACGGCGCAATAACCGTCCGCGAACTGAACGCCGGTCAACAACTGAAGGTCGACACCGGTCACATGGTCGCTTTCGAGGAAGGTGTAAAATACGAGGTAAAAAAGGTTGGTGGACTGAAAAGTACCATGCTGTCAGGAGAAGGCCTGGTGGCAAATTTTACCGGGCCCGGTAAGGTCTGGATGCAAACCCGCTCCTTGAGCGCGTTTCTGGGACTGCTCAGTTCTAAAATGCCGAGTAAATAAGAGCCCTTCTAAGGACTTGACAAATCCGAAGTTTGGACTAAAGTAATAATTATGAAGGGCAACAAAATTTCAACCGATAACTCTTTCCCGATAATAATGGTTACCATACCTTACGGGTTAGGGGAATCGGTCGGCGCTCGGAAGCTAAGTAAATCAATCCGATCTCGCCTGCCAAGGAGCGTTCACTCTTGCCTGCGAGAGATCGGTTCAGCATTAGCATTGCTTTAAGAAAAAAACAATCGTCAACTCTTGGAGCTTTAAGAGCGCTTTGAGGGGCTTTTATGCCCCTCCTTTTTTTTCATGAACTTGAAAGCCGGCCTCTTAATACTGATTATTCCAGAACAACACCGGATAACTAATCTTCCGGATGCTATTTAAGGGAAGATTTCTTGTTTCTTTTCCTGTTTGAGACCCAATCTGCTGAAGGAATAACCTGCGGGGGAAGCTGCGAGAGCAAATCCCAAACCCTCTGCTTGAGTACGGTATGCTGTTTGGTTCCGATATTGTATCCGGAAACGGCAACCAAACGGGCCCCGAAATGATCCAGAACCTTCTTCATCCATCTGGTTGGTCGCTTATGGATATCCGTTTTGGTATGGGTAAAAAACACGGCAATTTTCTTTTCGGCAAGACGCGTTTCGGCAAGGAAGGTTTTGAGTGGAGCGGCAGGACGACCGGACCAGACCGGACCGACTATTACCATAAAATCCCAGGATTCGGGATCCAGTTGAATGGTTTTAATCTTCGGGCGACGTCCGAAAAGGGACGTAAAGGTGGAAGTCATAACGTTCTTGCGCTTCTTTACCTCTATTCGGTGAAGCGGAGCATTAAGTTGCTTTGCTATTAGCTTGGCCGCTACCCTGGAGTTTCCGTAACGGGAGTAGTATACAATAACTGTCTTCATTAATTACCTCAAGTGATTGTATCCACTAATCTCAATAAATCAAGTTGCTACATACCCAAGATCAATCCTACCAAAGAAAAGCTTTTTAAATACCACTAAACTGAGTTAGCTGTTTAATACCGGTGGAATCTCATAACGGACTATCTTGACATTACTCCACGTTTATATCGGTGCTTATAAATATCTCGGTCGGGGTAAGAATACTCTTACCCTCTACCTCGTTTAATAGCTTGTGCGCCTGCTCACGCAGTGCCGGATATGAAGCATCCAGATAAGGTCTCGCAAGATTCGCGAGGCTTTCCTCGATTTCCGCGGATTTATCCGCATCATCCATGTTGGTATAGACGTTCCTTATAGCCCTGACAAGGGTCGTCTGATGAAGTGGCCTGTTTGAATCCTCAAGTTCCTTCTCGAGCGGTACCAGCGCGGCCTTCCCAATCTGCATTAAAGCAAGGGTTGCCGTTGTGCGGACGGTGAAGTACTCATCGTCGAGGTAGTAGATCATGTACGGTATCGCTTTCTTGTCCTTTATCTGCAGACAAGCGGTTGCCACCCTAAGTCTCATCCTTTCATTCTCGCTGTCTGCATAATCCAGGATTGCACCAACCGCACCGGTATCTGCAAGGTTACCCAGGGAATAGATAAGAACACCGGCAAGATCCTCGTTTTTCTTATCCTTAAGCATTCGGGTAAGTGTATCGCCCGCGCCTTCAATCTTGAGATTTCCCAGGAATCGAATCGAGTTGCTTACCACGGTATCATTTTCCGCATGTATGCCCCTGTATAGATAGTAGGCTGCCGTGTCCTTGAACTCGGTAAAGTGTTTCTCGATGGCCCGTATGGTCAGCCCGTCGTAGGTAACGAACTCGTTGTTGAATATGTAGTCCACCGCTGCTTCACCGTAATCGTCGATGAGCATCCTGCGTGCCGTACGAACCTTTGCTATGTCCCCTCTGACCTCCCACATCGACGCGTAGTGGAATAGCCTTGCCATCTTTGCAGAGTCAGTCTTGATTGTATCCAGTTCCGGGAAGGTCGTAACGGTATCCTGCCACGGTTCCTTCTTGGGTTCGACCGCCTCCAGGTCCATACCCAGGGCAAATGTACCCGAGGTCCATACGTGGTTGTCCCGGCCCTTGTCTTCCTCGGAATAACGGTCGTTGCCTTGAAGGTCGAGAAACATCCCCACGCCGCCTGTGGACCGGGCCATGTTAGCCCCGCCCTGGCTTAAGGCCTCACGGGAGCCGTAATCGTCGTTGCCCCTGGTATCAACGAAGATACCCACCGAGTTAGTCAGACCTATCCCCTGACCGCCGGAGGCGTAGTAGGAGTCGTCGCCGTCCTTATCCAGAAGCCATCCTACCGCCCAGTCGTGACCCTCGCCCTGTGAAGGCCCGTAGCGTGAGAAGTAGTGGTCGTCGCCTTCGAGGTCCAGAAGTGAGCCGATGGACAGATGAATGCCTGCGCCCTGCGAGTACTGTGCCGCCGTGTAGAGATCGTTCCCCCGTTCGTCTAACAGCATACCCAGGGCGAACCAGTAGGATGTTGCCTGCGCGTAAACCTCGGAGATGTACTTGTCGTTGCCCTCAAGGTCGTGAAGGAATCCTATGCCGCCCGAGGAAACGTCCCGCCAGCCGAATCCGAATCCCTGGGAAAAGGAGCGGTACTGATCAGGTGTCAGCGGGTGATGGATATGTTCGCCGCCGGCGTAGTAT
>WJJO01000474.1 GCA_014729665.1 Caldifarciminota bacterium | reverse complement strand
GTACGTACCGGGAAACCCCAGGTTTCCTACAGGGAAACAGTAACCGAGAGGGCCGAACACTCATCCTTCTTCTCCAAGGTAATCGGAACCACAACTCTCCATGCAGGTGTTACCCTGAGGGTTGAACCTGTCAAGGAGGGTATCGATATCAAGATTAAACTGCCTTGCGAACTGCCACGAGAGTTCCTGGACGCCACGAGGCAGAGTCTCGAAGACGGTATGATTGCAGGTCCTATGCTGGGTTACTCGATAACCAATATCAAGGTAACGGTTATCGGGGTGGAGTTTTCCGAAGACGAGGCTTCCGATATTGCCTTCAAGGCCGCCGCCGCGCAGGCGTTCAGGGAGGCTTACGAAAAGGCGGGACCCGCTCTGCTTGAACCTATCATGGAAGTGGAGGTTATCTCTCCCGAGGAGTACATGGGTGACCTGATAGCTGATTTAAACACCCGAAGGGGCAGGATTGAGGTGGTGGAGAATATCAAGGAGCATAAACTTATCAAGGCATACGTTCCCCTTGCAGCGAGCTTCGGCTACGCAACCACCCTTCGTTCATTAAGTCAGGGGCGAGCATCGTTCGCAATGCACTTCTCCCACTACGCTCTTCTGCCCGAAGAGGAGCGTCACAAGCTTTTCGACTACCTGGCATAACGCCTACCCCACACCGTTGCTTCGCAACGCTGCGGGGACCCCGATTGTAACACATCAAGGTGTTAAAGTCGGTTATTAGTCATCAAGCCATTCAAATCACATGAGTTTAATCAGGAAAATCGAATCAAAAAAAACCAGGCTCTTTACGATCTTTTTGGTGATTTTCGTAAGGTCTTAATACCTACACCCCGGGGTATCCTGGAAACTTAAAGAAGTACGCTGCCAGTGTGTAGGCAAGGAAGATTATTAACCCGAGGATAAAGAAGAAGGGTTCGCCCTTGCGCTCCTCGGGCAGGAACTCCTTGACGAATACGTAAAGCAGTACTCCGGCTATGAAACTGGTTAAGAAGCTGTCGACTATTGGTGGTATTGGAACAATTATTGCCAGCGCAACACCGAGGAGTGAAGAAACTGACATAAGTAACTTCACCGCGATGCTTTCCTTAACCCGGCCGTGAATGCGTGCAAGTGCCGATGTACTCAAAGCGGTATGTATTGCTATCGGAACCAGAAACATCACTCCGTCAAGGATTCCTGTTTCAACCTTGTCTGCAAGTGAGATTCCCACGACGATGTAGTAGAGAAAAAAAACAACAAGGTGGATTATCTTGAGTTCGTGGACGAGTGTTGCACGTTTTGCGTGCTTATAGGCATACTTTTCCGCTAAATGAGTGAACGCGAAACCTGCCAGAAGGGCAAGAAAAACCCACTGTTTAAGGAAAGCGGCTTCTTGATATGTTTCAGGTAGGAGGTGAAGGATGAGGTAACCGATGCATATGCCAGCACCCAGGGAAATGATTCTCCAGCGCGGCTTTCCTTCAGGAAGCCTTATCTGTTCGGAGAAGAAGTGAACTGCCCCCAGTACGACGGCAAATCCGAGGGCTGTTAAAGAATCAAAAAGACTCATCTCTCACTCAGTTATCGACCTCGGACGGGCATTGTGGAGGATTAGTCTCAAGACCAATTGTCCTCGTAAACACGAAACGACACGATGAGGCTCCGTCCACAAGTCTCGAACACGGTGTTCCGTGTGAGAACTTCACCTCGTCGGGCAGGTAGGAGTTGAAGAAGGCGTTGTCAACCTGGCATACGAGTGTCGTGGCTTCGGGGATTTCGAGATAGCAGCATAGCTCCCAGAAGGTACAGCGTTTGAGGCTGAAGCAGAACCTGTCAGCGCTCTGTTCGGTGACCTCGAAGGGAAGATTCAAGGAGTGGTTGAACGCAAAAACCTTTTCGATGAGTCGTTCGAAGCTGCGGCCCGATGCTGTATCGAATACGAGATTCATCCGCGCCATTCCCTCGGTAAGAAGTACAGGGCGTATAATCTCATAAGCTTTTCCTTGACCTAAGGTCTTTTTTAAATCGATATAGCACAAAAGGTAAAACGCGCGTGAGTTAATCATCGATTTAGGGAACTTCGGATCGATTGACTGCTTAAAGGGTTCTAATTTATTGCTGCAGGCATCGATAAAATCCCGTGGATTCGGGACTTCACCCTCCAGTAGGTGAGTGAGCAGGGGCATAATCAAAAGTGAAGTGTCGAATTCCTTGCCGGAAGTCATAAGTTGAATATACGTCAAAGATAACGGTGTGTCAAATTGATTTCTTGTCTATAAATATACCGCATGTCTAGTGAAGTTCGATTGAACGAACTTTATAAAACTCGCTCCCAGCGAGTTTAAGGACCCCGCAGTTTTGCGAAGCAAAGATGTGGGTGTATTCCCGGGGTGAAAGTTAATACCCGTGCTCCAGATCGACAACATTGATGAGTTCTTTCCCCTGTGTGAACCTGCGAATGTTCTCGATTACCTCGCCCCAGCGTCTGAGGGATTTGATTGGTGACGCACCGCGGTGAGGCGAGAGGACTACGTTTGGAAGTTCGTGGAAGGGGTGTTGGGATTCGTAAGGGTACTTGCGGCCTCGAGCATCGGGTTCGGGCCGGTAGTTGTACCAGACGTCCAGACCCGCTCCTGCGATCAGGCGCTCCTTGAGTGCATTATACAAATCTTCTTCCTCTAAGAGCTTGCCGCGTGAGACATTCACCAGCAGCCCATCCGGACCGAGAAGTCCGAGTTCACCCGTCTTGATCAAGCCCTCGGTGCCCGGTGTCATAGGCATGGCGATAATCAGGATATCAGCCCATGAAAGGAAGGAGTGAAACTCGTCAGGGGTATAACGTTTGACAGGCGTTGGGAGTTCGTCATCGAATCCCTGCCACGACCTTTTTAATGCACCGAACGAGCAGTCGAATCCTGCAAGGAAACGGTGAGTGAGTCTGTTGACCCTGCCGTAGCCCAACAGACCTATGTTGCGGTCTCTGAGGGGCATTGACGCAAATCCGTCTTCGAATACCCGCCACTTGCCCGTTACCATATTCTCATGATAGTGGATTAAGCGGTTCGTCAATGCCAGAAGAAGTGCAACCGCATGCTGGGCAGTAGGATAGTCGTTCCAATGCGCGTTGACAAGGATTACTTTTCTCGATTTGTTGATCTCCCGGAAGCGTTCGGTAACGTGCTGTACGCCTGCAAAGGGAACTATGTGCAGTTTGAGGTTTGTAGCGGCCTTCAGGAGTTCGTCAGTTGGATGACCCGAAACGAGTACGTCGGCTTTCGAAGCGAGCTTGTATGCTTCTGGGTCAATCTTTTCCCTGAAAATGATCTCAAGATTCTGGATAGCCTTAAGCTCATTTACTAAATAATCCTTGTGGGAGAACGCAATCTCACCTTCGAAAAGGACGGTTATTCCTGCCATATCAGACTATACCTCTTACACCTTCCGAGTCAAGGAAACCTGTTCGATGCCCGGTTCTACCACCGGGGAAGATTCAGGATAAGTATCAATATCGCTGCAAGAATACTGGCCGAAAGGCTTAACCATGTCCATAACTTCTGGCTTTTGGTTCTGGGGGTAGTCCACTCCTCGTAGAACTGAAGCAGTCTGAGGGGAAGAAACATCATCAGGAAGATAAGCATTGCCCCGACGAGCTGCAGGATAATGACAAGAACGTTACCCGGCTGAACTAATCCAGCCGATGCCCCGTAGACCCAGGTTACCGTGAAGGCCACAGCACTCCAGCAGAATATGAGCGCGTCACCTGTCAATTCACGGATCACGAGCCTGGCTTCAGGCACCTTCCTCTTTATTCTCGGCCTTGCCCAGAAGTACATTAATAAGTATATCTCCTTGAGGACAACGAATACGGCGAACACCACTGGCAGCCAGGACAGGCGTTCGTTCTCGAAGAATATCCCTGCAGCCTTCAATCCGAATATCACGAGCGACATATTCACCACGATGTGGAACACCCAGATTACAAAGAAAAGGGCGAAACGTTTTATCTCACCCTTGCCTATACGGGAGTTGAGTACGGGAAGCTTAAGGTGGATGCCCACAAGTTCTGCAAACGTCACTACGATAAGGATAAGTCCGACAACTATGTTTGTCTGATTAAGCTCCATAACCCCTGCAACGGTCTTAACCAGGGGGATTTTTGCAGTCAGGATATAGACGAAGAACAACACATTGAACAGGACTCCCCTGTAGTTGTACAATAGATATCGGAACGTAACGGGTTTTCTGCGAGATTTTTCCATACGTCCGGGACTACGTGTGAATACCGAATTTGAAAGCTACGTCTTCGGACCGGAACGGTCCACCGTGCCCTGGGTAAATAATCGCAGGTTCATATGAAAGCAGCTTCCGGATGCTCTGTCTTGCCTGTTCCTGATCGTCGCAGAACATCGGTTCAGCAGGTTTCCTGCGGTTGAGGAATAGATGACCGAACACGAGGTCGCCTGTCAGAGCTTCACCCGATTTACAGATTACCGAGCACGATCCCGGAGAGTGTCCTGGTGTGTGTATTACCTTTGCCTCCACTCCGTATGCGTTAAGCGAGAAGCCGTCCGAAAGCAGAATATCGGCTTCACAAGGAGGTGACTTAGTCCGTTCGGTCATCCTTGCAAGGAACCTTGCGAATCCGGTTACGGGTTTTGCAGGCGCATGACCTTTACTCAGGCCATCGGCCTCGGTCTCGTGGATGGCGACAGGTACGTTGAGCGTATCCTTCAGTTCGGCAGCATTTCCGGTATGGTCCGCGTGGTAATGGGTGAGAAGGATGAGTGAAATCTCACTCGGGTCAATAGAGTATTTCCTGAACCTTGCTAGGATTCGTTTTACTCCACCCGGATTACCCGTATCGACGAGAATCTTTCTTTCTCCGTTAATAATATAGGCGTTAACCGTCCCCAGTTGTAATGTTTCGACATTCGGACTGAAATCTGTCATCTCAACTCCTGCGGTTTTAATCCTGTCAAGGCAGATAGAATTCCCGAGTATCCGGTCCCTGAGGTTAATATGAATCTTGTGGATTGTCAATCTCTCGTTGACAATCTTACTATTGCTTATAAAATATATCGAAAGTAAGCGAGGTAATCTATAAGCCGGGGAGACGGCGTAGAAAGGACTTAGCGCTTGGTCAAGAAGATATTCAAAAAAGGTATATACAATCTGAAAACACTGGGCAGGGCGTTTGCATATCGTAACTACAGACTCTACTTCGCCGGCCACTTCACCTCCCTTATCGGTTACTGGATGCAGCGGGTTGCCTTCGAGTATCTTATATACAAGGTAACACGTTCCGAGCTTTACATAGGCATCGTCGGATTCACGATGCTCGTTCCCATATTCTTCATCTCGCCCTTTGCAGGTGTTGCAGCCGACAGAATCAACCGTCACAGGATGATCCTCTTTACTCAAATAATGGCTACGGTCCAGGCGTCCATACTCGCCGTACTTGCACTGACAGGCACAATCAGCATCTGGCAGATAATCGCATTGAGCGTCCTTTACGGCCTCGTACGCGCATTTGACATACCCGCGCGTCAGGCATTCGTCGTTCACATGGTTGAACGCAGGGAAAACCTCGGCTCGGCAATTGCCCTGAACTCGGCGATGTTCAACCTTGCCCGGCTGGTAGGCCCTGCACTGGCAGGCCTTGTTCTCGGGTTTGCGTCAGACTGGATTCGACCGCTCGTTCCACCCGGTTCCGCGCTTGTCGAGTTCTCCGGCGAAGGCATCTGTTTTATCATAAATGCCGTTACTTATCTTGCCATAATCTTCTGCCTGCTTGCGATGCGTCTTCCCCCGCATAAACCGCCTGCACTCAAATCCCATCCCCTAAAGGATCTCAAACAGGGTATTAAATACGCATTTTCTTCTCCTCCCATCCGGTCAATACTCCTTCTTCTCGCATCACTGGCATTCTTCGGTCTGTTTTATCTTGCGCTGCTCCCGGTGGTCGCCTCAGAGGAACTGGGCACCGTCGAGCAACTGATGCAACAGTCCTTCGGAGTGGTCAAATCATTCGAGCAGGCATTCGGCTGGCTCCTTTCGGGTGTAGGGATAGGCGCAATAATGGGTGCGGTATTCATCGGCACCCGCAAGAAGGTCCAGAACCTGTGGAGGATTATCCCCGTGGCTTCCATCATCTTCGGCGGTTCGATAGCCGCATCGTCCTTTTCTCATAATTTCTGGATAACACTCGTATTAATGACGCTTGCCGGTTTCGGTCAGATGATACAGTTCGCTTCATCGAACACGCTGCTTCAGAATATTGTACCCGATGAGAAACGCGGCAGGGTGATGAGTCTTTATACCATAGCAATAGTGGGGATAGTTCCCTTCGGCAGGCTTGTTATGGGGACGCTTGCAGAGTATATCGGAACGCCCTTGACCCTTCGTTTGGGTGGAGGGATTGCTGTTATATCAGCACTCGTATTCGGTCTCGGTGTAATAAACGGTTTAGCCGATAGATGAGGATATTCTGAAATCTTCCTCACGGTGTAATAGACTACCGGTTCTTTTTAGGTTGACAAATTCAGGGTGCGGTGTAACATAATTTATTACCTTAAGGAGGACTTATGAATAGATGGTTTTCGGTTTTACTGCTTATATTTTCTGTGTTATTTGTCACTGGGTGTAATCCCGAAAGAACGGTTACACTTCAACCCGGTGGGCTCGAAGGCAAGGATACCTATGTCTGGAGTGATAATCTGCAAGCGAACTTCGGTGATACGGATTCCCTTCCAGTCGGGGAACGCGGATCAGCAGAAAACAGGGAGTGCTATACCCTGATTGAGTTCACGGGTCTTTCAGAATACGACGGTGTTGAGGTATTATCCGCAAACCTTGAGCTTTATTGCAACAATTCCAACACAGCCGAGGCATCAATTTTCGTTTCACCGATTACCGAATCGTGGGACGAACCGACGGTACGATGGTATAGTCAGCCTCAAGAGGATGCCGAATCTGCGGTATCGGTCTCATGGCCCGAAAACGCTTCATGGTGGTCTGTTGACGTTACCGGAATAGTTACATCCTGGCTCGACGGGACCCGCGATAACTTCGGATTCATGATTTACTGTGACACCTCGGAGACAACGGTGGAAGATGACTGGACAAGTTTCTATTCAAGCGATTACGAAGATGATGAAGCCCTCTGGCCGAAACTCACACTGGAGTACAAGGACTAATAGATACTCTATAGAAGTTGCAGTCGGGGCGGTTACCCAATCGTTACGACCAAGGTTTTGTATGGTTTGACTCATAAGAAACTTAGGTTTATCTTCATTCGATACTATCCCTAAGCCGGTACGATCTCTCCAATTCATCACCTCACCTTTAATCCGGGGATTAACGCTCGTTCAAGTATAGCCTTTTCAAGCCTGTGTCGGTAACCGTAGAGGGAATATCTTACTTCACTTAGTTGTTTTGAATTCTTCAATCTGACTGTTTGATAGTTTCTGCATATCTTTTAATGGAAGGTGCTAATCGGTTGACAAAAACTCCCTTGTGTCTATAATCGACGGACAATCGTCTCATATTCGCAAAGGAGCGTCAGATTTATGATTACCTTTCGCGGCGGCATTCATCCGCCGGAATTCAAAGAGCTGGCTGAAGAAAAATCCATCGAGATAATGCCTGCACCCGAAAAGGTGGTGATTCCCCTTTCCCAGCATACCGGAGCGCCTGCCAAACCGGTCGTAGCCGCAGGTGATGAGGTCAAGGCAGGTACGCTGATTGCAGAAGCCGCAGGATTTATCTCAGCGTCCGTACACTCCTCGATCTCCGGTAAGGTGAAGGCTATCGAATCCTGGCCCCATCCCGCTTTACCTTTACCTGTCAAGTCGGTAGTCATCGAGTCGGACGGCGAGGACAAATTCGATGATTCCGTCAAGCCGCGTTCTGAGGCTCAAGTCGAGAAACTCAAGCCGGAAAAGATAAAGAACATGATGAGCGCTGCCGGGATAGTCGGTCTTGGGGGTGCGGCATTCCCTACAGCGGTCAAGGTTTCTCCCCCGCCCGACGCCTCCATCGACAGGCTTATAATAAACGGGGCGGAATGCGAGCCCTTCCTTACCGCAGACGACAGGCTTATGCGCGAGAAACCGGAGGGGATAATCATGGGGGCTAAGATCCTGGCGCGGGTACTCGGACTGGAGAAGGTTATCATCGCAATAGAGCACAACAAGCCTGAGGCCATCAGGGTAATGACCGAAACTGCCTCCAGGGTTTGGTCCGAAGCCGAGGTGGTAACCGTAAAGACAAAATATCCGCAGGGGGCCGAGAAACAGCTTATTTCGGCTTTGCTTGGCAGGGAGGTTCCCAAGGGAGGATTGCCCTTCATGGTCGGCGTGGTTGTTCAGAACACGGGCACGGCATATGCCGTCTACGAGGCTATCTCGAAACGAAAGCCTCTTTACGAAAGGGTGGTTACCGTTACCGGACCGGGCATTACCGAGCCCAGGAATCTTCTCGTACGTATAGGTACGCTTTGTTCGGATATAGTTTCCTTCTGCGGAGGCCTGAAGCCAGATGTTTCTAAATTCATCTCGGGCGGTCCGATGATGGGTATTGCCCAATCTACGCTGGACGTTCCGGTTATTAAGGGAACGTCGGGATTGCTTTTCCTTACAGGAAAGCGGAATATCTTCAGGACAGCCCCGGAGGTGAACTGTCTGAGGTGCGGGAAGTGTGTGGGGATATGCCCGATGAGACTGGTGCCCTGCGAGAATGCACGCATGGCCGAGTACGGTAAGCTGGAGAAAGCCGAGGATTGGGGCATCCTGGACTGCATAGAGTGCGGTTCGTGTGCATTCGTGTGTCCGTCCGGCCGCAGGCTGGTGCAGTGGATTAAATACGGAAAGGATTTAATCTTTGCAGAAAGAAGCCGCAAGAAGGAGAAGAAATGAACCTTACCGTAACATTCCATCACTCATCCCTCTTCCCCCGAATGGGGTTGACGTGAATACCGGGTCAGATTCAGCTGTGTCCAGAAAGTTCCTGGTAACGCCCTCCCCTCACATGAAGGTGCCGTTCAATGTCCGCACCATCATGTACATGGTGGTAGTAGCGCTCCTTCCCGCCCTCGGAGGGGCTATCCATTTCTACGGGTGGTACTCCCTATGGCTTGTTTTAGTATCTGTGGGTGCTGCGGTTGCCGCAGAGTTCCTTATGAACCTTGCATTCAAACGCCCCCTTCTTAGCTGTCTTGACGGTTCGGCAGTAATCACGGGGATGCTCCTTGCCTACAACGTGCCGCCAACCGTTCCTTTGTGGATTCCCGCGGCGGGTTCGGCATTTGCCATCATCATAGTCAAGGCGTTGTTCGGCGGTCTGGGGCATAACTTCCTTAATCCGGCCCTCGCGGGT
>WJJO01000473.1 GCA_014729665.1 Caldifarciminota bacterium | reverse complement strand
GTTCCAATTGCAAAGGAGGAGATGAATGAATCGCAGAAAGAAGGAAGATAAGATAAGTATCCTGCTGGTCGACGACGAAGAAACATTCCTTGAGATGATGCAAGACACCTTGAGGCCGCGAGGCTGTCAGGTCTCAACCGCTCTTAACGCGGAACAGGCGGAAAAAAAGCTTAAATCGAGATACTTTGACGTTGTTGTTCTGGACGTACGAATGCCTGGTATGGACGGTGTGTCATTCCTAAGTAAGCTTGCCGACGAACGACCAACTCAGCAGGTAATAATGCTTACCGGGCATGCTACCGTCTCAATGGCGGTACAGGCTATGAAACTCGGTGCATTCGATTTCCTGATGAAACCTGTAGAAGTTGATGAACTCTTAAGAACTATCAAACAGGCCTCCGAACAGGGTCGGTTAAAAAGGCGTAACATCGCCCTTGAAAAGGAACTTAAACGAACCCGGGGATCAGGCCGGATAATAGGTGAAAGCGAGCAGATAAAAAGGATTCACGAATTCATCGAAACCGCGGTTGCATCAGATTTACCGGTGCTGATCACCGGGGAAACCGGAACCGGCAAGGAACTGGTAGCCCAGGCAATCCATGCCAACAGCCTCAGGTCAGACTTTCCAATCGTAGTAGTCGATGGATCGGTTCTGCGTGAGGAACTTTTAGCCTCCGAGCTTTTCGGTCATGAAAAGGGCGCATTCACCGGAGCGGTTTCAAAGAAGGTTGGTCTATTCGAGGTTGCAGACAGGGGAACGTTATTCCTGGACGAAATCGGAGAGATATCCTTCCAAAATCAATCTTCCCTTTTAAGGGTAATAGAGCACGGCGTATTCAGGCCGGTAGGCGGGGTAAAAGAGGTTAAAACCAACGTGAGGATTCTAGCGGCCACCAACAAGAATATTGACAAGGCGGTAACCGCAGGAGAATTCCGCAGCGACCTGTTCTACCGTCTTAAAGGGCTGACCGTTAACGTACCTCCATTGAGGGAAAGGAAAAGCGATATCCCGCTTCTGGCAGAACATTTTCTGACCAACAGGAATACAGCAACCGGTCAGAATATAAAAATCTCTGAAGAAGCAATGACAAAACTTTCTGAATATGACTGGCCGGGAAACGTCAGGGAACTCAAATACGTAATAGAACTTGCTGAATTACTCGCCCGCAAGACCGAAGAGATACAAGCAAAGCACTTACCGGATGAGATTCGTGGACACAGGGACTACGCTGCCTCAGAGAAAGGCGGGATAATTTCACCAATCCTTCGATGCATTGAGGAAAAACCTTCAATGACCAAGTTCAGCGACTGCTGCGAGCGCTACTACATCTCAAGACTGCTTGAGGATTTTGACGGCAATAAATCAAAGGTTGCCAGGGCCTTAAAGATAAGCTCGTCAACACTTTATACCAAACTCCATCGTCTTGGCCTTGATTAAACAAACATCGCTGTGATTCCATCGAAATCCGGATAACTAAACCACCGTCTAATAGTTGAAGACAATTCCAGGAACCTAACTTAGGTATCTATTCCTCGATACACAAAAGTGTTCGACTCTCCGGAAAACCGGAGTGAAGGGTATGCAAAAAACCGAACACTTCTGACTTCCAAAAATCGGCTGTATTTATAAGTCTCATATTCAATGCACTTAATCCAGCAACCATGCCTGGCATAATAATTGCTACATATAGGGGTGATGAAAAGATTAGCGTTGAATGAGAAAGTTCATATTGAACCTGAAAACCGACAGCTTAAGGATGGGTACAATCCTATGTGGAAGTATAATCGATACATTTACAGTAAGTTATTACATAAACGATTCGGCGACTCTATACTGTGTAGATCTATGCTTATCAAGACATTAACAATATCAGAATCATATTTATCTTAGTAAGGGAGTAAGTGATGGAGGCTGCGGAAACAACACGTATCGAGTCCTGGATGAAGACAAAAAAACCGGACAAGATGCAACCGATAGAGTTAAGGAAAGTAAAGAGATTCATGCCCTCCTCCCACACATATCCTGTGACTGCCGGGCTCTGCCCGGCAGTCACATTTTACTTTGGGGATGTAAAATCCATGCCTGGTTCCAGTTGGAGGAAACTCAATAGTTGGATACTGAGGTGTCCCGAACCAGCACATCTAAGGCCCACAAGCAGTCGTTCAGCCCATCTTGGCTCTCCTCATCCCGGAATTCTTCTGGCAAATTACGATATGCATATTATGGAATCCGGGCACCATAATCACCTCGACCGTCAAGCCTTTGAAAATACTGTATGGGGCGTAACCCAGGGACACCTCTTTTTCCTCAAAGGATGTGTGCTGTATGGATAGGGCCAGTATCCTGAGGAGTATGCTTCAAAATCCTCAACCCGAAATTAATTCTCGAACACAGGAAGACACATCAACCGTTAGCCCTGGGAAAAGGATTCGCAGAAGCCTTGCGTTCTCAAAGAATGGTATATGCCTGATTCGACTGGAAGGACTCCCAAAGCCTTATGAAATCGAAGCTATTATCGAAGATTACGT
>WJJO01000050.1 GCA_014729665.1 Caldifarciminota bacterium | reverse complement strand
GACTACCACATCCTGGTATTACCAGGAGGTTTCACCTATGGCGACTATGCAGGTGCGGGGAATATCTTCGCGGTAGAGTTTAAGCACAGTCTTGGCGAAGAGATTAAAGCATTCCTTTCAGAAGGAAAGTTTATCCTGGGGATATGCAACGGGTTTCAGATACTTGTAAGATGCGGGCTTCTTCCCGCTTTTGAGGAACCCTTCGAGACACCTTCCGTTACCTTGGCACCGAATAAATCACTGAAATTTGAGGATAGATGGGTATATCTTAAGACGGAAAATAAGAAATTCTGGACAAAGGGATTGCCTTCGGTAATAACCCTACCGGTTGCCCATGCGGAGGGTCGTTTCGTAACCCGAGACAAGAAGGCGCTTCGCAGGCTCCATGCCGAAGGGAGAGTTCTATTCTGCTATTCGACCAGTGAAGGGAAGCAACCAAAATATCCCGACGATCCGAACGGTTCCGACGGCCACATCGCAGCTATTACTGATTCTACAGGCCAAGTAATGGGGCTTATGCCTCATCCTGAAAGGTTCGTACTCCCCCAGCAGCATCCCGCTCATACACGTGGTGAGTTCCAGGGCCAACCCCACGGCTATCTCCTGCTTGCCAATCTCATAGGAAAGGCGCAAAAACGTTTTTCTTGATTTTACCAAAGATTATACCGTTTGAATCCTGATGTATTCGTTGAAAACCTTACTTAATCTTCAACCCCTTACACACAATCTGTCTATTCCCTGAGGTTAACCTTACGAAGTAAACACCCGCGGGTATTGGTCTTTGCTGATCGTCGACGGCGGCGAATGTGTATGCTCCAAATCCCGTAGGATGAACCTTATCGTCAAGAAGTATGCGAACCCTTCGCCCGGTTTCATCGAACAGCTCCAGACGAACTGTGCCTTTATCTGGTAAGCTGAACCGGATTCCCAGATGATTCCGGAACGGTGATTGGGTAACTTCAAGGAAGGATGCAGCCTCACCTGCCAACTCTTCGATCCCTACCCCGATGGTTACCGGATATACGAGCGTCTTTACGTACCCTGAGTCTTTAGTTGTCACCTCCAGATATAAATCCACCTCCTCTTCCAATTCGATACCCGATGAAACGTCGATTTGAAACGGGCCTTGGGTGCACTCACCGGGCGGGATATTGCCGAAATCCGCGATTCCGGATAGAACCTGGATGAGGTCTGTATCCGGAAAGAGTCTGCCCGAAACGCCTTCTGCACATTCTGAGCCTTGATTGGCTACACGGGTATAGACCCATACTTTTTCTCCGGGATCTATTCCGTGGTTGGGTATTGCCTGGCCTTCATCATCGATCTCGATACCATCCGTAACAAGTTCAATATCACGGTAACAAAGATCGCCCGTCGCCACAACCGAAAACGGCTGAGGACCCTGTGGGATATCCGTCCCTTTTACCGTTATCGTCCAGTTGCCTTCGTCCGGTTCCTTGATACGCACAAGTTCAACAACGTTTACATAATCGGCAGAACCGTGGGATTGCGACCAACTCATTTGGAGATTGTTCCCTTTATAAATCTTCCCCCCGGGTTCTTCTACTTCCAGATCGAGATTATTGACTAGTTGTTTTAGAGCGCACATCTCCGGAGGAGGATCTGTCCACACCAGACAAACCCTGAGAGGGTAGTCGGCTGATTGTATGGTTATTTGAAAACAGGTTCTCTCAGTGATTACCAGTCCCGTCGTATCATCTAAGAGATACAGTTTTCTTGTGTCTCCGGAGAAATATAGAACCGAGTCAATGTCTAATCGTCCCCATCCTATCTTATTATTGGGAATGGTTACACCCGGGAAATCCGCATCGGCGGAGGCAACGACAAGGGCCTTCAAAAGCGCAGCCGAGGGATCGAAACCATTTCCTGGATTAGGAGAACCTGATGGATACCATCCATCCCTGAAGTACTGTGTCAGGAGTGCAACCCCTCCCGCAACGGCAGGACAGGCCATGCTTGTTCCGGTCAGTTTATGGTATCCGCTCGGTCCTGAGGCGCTTGCCGAGTTAACGTCTGTCCCCGGGGCTACTATAGTAGGTTTAATCCTTCCATCAGGCGCAGGCCCGGGATTCGAATACCAAGCCGCATAGTTAGCCTGGGTGCCGTTAAGCGTTGCCCCGACCGTCATTATATTCTTGGCGGTTTTAGGAGCACCTATCTCGGGATCGTTGTTTCCCGCCGTACCGATTATCAAGAACTCGGGGTGCTCCCATGCGAAGTAGTCGGATTCCCAGGCGTGTGAATTGTAGCCGAAACCGACACTCCAGCTGTTGGATATGAATTTAGCATGACCCGCTTCGTTGCCTTCCTGCGGCATTCCCCACAGGTCGCGGTAGTCGGCAGGGAACACCTCGGTATTGCCGTTTCCTCCCAGATCAACGAAATACAATCGGGTCTTTGGTGCCATCCCGTTATACACGGATGTACCTCCCCAGTACGAATCGTCCCCACACACTGTACCGGCGGTATGGGTACCGTGCCCCGAAGAATGATCGTCCCCGAAACACGCCCCTAGGGTTGAGGGCTTATAAGCGACTATCTTACGGTGCTCGGGATAATCCCCCCAGTCGGTTATAGATATTGTGGAATCCCTGAAGGCAATATGATCGGTTCTAATACCGGTATCTGAAGTAGAGCCTATCACGCCTTCTCCGTCAAGCCCCATCTCCCAGACCCTGCGGTTGCCCTCCACCCAGGTCTGGATAACCCACTGGCATTGGTCGTTGTCCCAGTCTATTTCGTAAGTAGGTTCTATCCAGCGTACACCATCCAGAGACGCGGCATCAAATAGAAATATAGTGATGAGTTTGATTATCAGTTTACCGTTATATTCATTTTCTGAAGCACTAATAATCTCGGCGCCAAGATCGCGAAAGTCCTCAATAGTCTTCTCAAAATCCGCACCGGGGAATAGCATAACCTCCATTTCGACTATATCCTCCCTGCCCTGAAGAACCGGTTCTATCTTATCTCGTGCGAGATACGCTCCATACCAGTCGATGATGCCACTTGCAAGAAGCCTGCGGGCGGACTCAGGTTCCCCGTACACAAGGAATGCTCCGTGTCTTATGTATCCTTCTACTATCAAGCCCTCAGACTCCAGTAACATCCTGTCATCTTCAGATACTCTGTGGCCGAAATGAACCAGAAAATGCATCGGTCTTCGGGAATCGGCAGCGTCGAGGGTCATCACGGTTGTGTTTCGTGTATTAATCTCCCTGGTTCTTAATTCAATCAAATGGTTATCTGGGTCGGGCTCAGGGATGAAGGTAGTCTTCACCGGATTCACTACTCCACCCACGAGTAACATAAATACGATACACTGCATTAATACGACTCCTTTCGGGATGTTTGCAAGGGTAGAATATCTTATTAACTCAGGTTGTCAAGTTCTTTGATCTTAAAGATGATTCAGTTAATTAGATCTTCGTCAGACGATACGGTCAGGTTAACTCTCAAATCACTTAGGTTCTATGCGGTGTCGACCGTTTATTAGCCCTCTTCCCAGAACAACAGCGCAGGGGTCTCCAACCTGCGGATCATCTCCGAGGTGAACTGAGATGCAACCGCGCCGTCGAATATCCTGTGATCGAAGGCCATGGAAAGGTTTACAACGTGCCTGATCTCTATCCTGTCGTCACGGACAACCGGCTTCTTAGTGATGCTCTGTATCCCCGTAGTAGCCGCGTTGGGGTGATTGATAATCGGAAAAGAGATCTGACCGCTCAGTGAACCTATGTTAGTCAGGGAGAAGGTCGAGCCCTGCACGTCATCCAGCGCAAGCTTCCCGGAACGGGCCTTATCCGCCAACTCCTTGATATCCCTTGCCAACTGCCATATATCCTTGGTGTCGGCATCCTTTACAACGGGTACGACCAGTCCGTCATCCGTAGCTACCGCTATCCCGATGTTGTAGTAATGCTTGAGGATTATCTCTTCCGTTTCATCCTCAAGAGAGGAATTGACTATGGGGTAGGCCTTGAGTGCCGCAACCGCGGCCTTAATAAAAAAGGGCAGATAGGTAAGTTTGACCCCCTTCTCGGAGGCCTTGCGTTTCTCGGTTTCCCTTAACTCAACCAGGTCGGTCACGTCGGCTGTATCCACGTGGAGTGTCGAAACCGTTATCTGTCTTGACTTGACCATCTGCTTCGCGACCGTGCGACGTATACCCCTGAAGGGAATACGCTCCTCCTCGCCGGCAGGTTTCGACTTTGGCAAAGCGGGTTTCTCCTCGGGAGCGGGTGGTTCAGGCTCAGGGGGAGGCGCAGGAACGGGTTCGGGTTTGGCGGGAGGCTCAGGTTCTTCAGGAGCTTCAGATGGCCTGGAGTAGTATTTCTCGAGGTCGGTCTCGGTTATCCTGCCGCCCGGGCCAGAACCTTCAACAAGTGCTAAATCGATTCCCATCTCGCGGGCCTTGCGGCGAACCGCGGGTGCGGCAAGGGGCTTGTGTCCTTCAGGTTTCCTTGCGGGTTCAGGTTTATGTACGTCTGCAGCAGTTGAATCCGGCTCAGGCTTAGACTCTTTCTCAGTCTCAACCTCACCAGCCTCTTCGAATATGGCCAGAACATCGCCCACCTGGGCAATCTTCCCCTCCTGAACCACTATCTTGGAAAGCTTACCCTGGATAGGTGAGGGTATCTCAACGTTAACCTTGTCTGTCAACACTTCCAGAAGAGGCTGGTCCATCTTGACGAAATCCCCCTCCTTTACAAACCACTTGCCGACCTCACCCTCAACAACGCTTTCTGCTACCATCGGCATCTTGAACTCTTTAGTCATTAATCCCTCCGTCAGAAGTTAACGGTTTTTTTAACTGCCTCATACACCCTGTCTGCATCGGGCAGGTAGAGGTGATCTAATGCATAAGGGTATGGTGTGTCGTAGCCGGTGACTCTCGTAACAGGAGCCTCCAGATACTCCACCGCCTCCTCTGCGACAAAGGCGGCAATCTCGGAGGCCATCGAGGCAATCGACGGAGCTTCGACTACGATAACCAGCCGCCCGGTTTTGCGGACAGAGGCAAGTATCGCTTCACCGTCGTAAGGTGCAATTGTCCTTAGGTCGATTACCTCGGCTGAGATGCCTTCTGCAGAAGCTCTTCCGGCCGCCTCCTTTGCCGTATGAAGCATAGTCCCATAGGTAACCAGTGTGACGTCGTCACCTTCGGTAACGGTCTTTGCCTTGCCTATCTCCTCGGTGTATGAGCCTTCAGGAACCTCACCCTTGATCGATCTGTAAAGCCGTTTTGG
>WJJO01000472.1 GCA_014729665.1 Caldifarciminota bacterium | reverse complement strand
GTCCATCAACTCGTGTACATCGTCAGCAGTCATCGTCCGAAAGGTTTTCAGATACACCGTATGTGTATCTTCCTCAAGCCACACGTCGTAGTTCTTACTCATTTCGACTCCTTCAGCCATGCCGGGGCATTCTCCTCGTCGTTGAAAAACTGGGTGTTCTTGAGTTTCCCGACACCTGAATATCCCATGCCTCTTCATGTATCTTGAATCTTATCACGCCGTGCTCCTCATCTTACTTAACTTTTAGTTCCATCTATGTTCCCTTTAGAAAACCTACTCAATTAACCAGGAACGCGCTTCCTCAATAGACTTGAAAAATCTCACTGCGCTGAGTTTTCCAAGGGCAGCGGCAGCCATCTTGGTCATTATCCTTGTTACGTGGTTGGTTCCGAACGCGGCGATTTTTTCAAGTATCTTCATCGTGACGGAATAATCCCTGAATGCTTTCCTGGCTTCCTTTTCGAGTAACCCCTTCGGTTCCACGGTTGCATCTATCAAAACGCGATAGTGATCGGTGTCTTTGAACATCTCCTCCGAAGCAGGCATTATCTCGTGCACATCTTTTGCCGTAAGCATGTTGATTACCTTCAAGTACACTGCACCCGCCTCATCATCATACCTTAATTCATAGTTCACCGGTTATCTTCCCTGAGCCAGACCAGGGCTTCCTCTTCGACCTTAAAGAATTTAATCTTCAATTGCTTTCCCATGTGTCTGAGGCCTTCAATAAAATCAACCGTCAGTTCCTTGATCCTGGGTGCGGCACCGATGAATGCCACCCTCTCATCGTAGTAACGATGCCTGCCCGAACCTTCCACGAGCATCTGGCGCGTTTCAGCATCCATATATGGTTCATGCGCTTCGGAAAGGTCCACCAGAACGTGGGCGTGGTTGCAGCTTGAATAAACCTTACTCATCAACTCTAAATACTCCGGCACGTCATCCGTGGTAAAACTGCCGATGAATTTTTCCCTGAGTACGTCGTTTTCCTTATCGTAGAAAATCTTGTGTTTCATCTATCTCCAGATTATTGTCTTGTTCCGATTACAAACAATATATCCTCAGCCATTAAAATGTCAAGTTAATTTACACAAATATAATCCGGACTTGACATCGCCTTTCTTCAGATTAGACTACAGTATCTGTGATTTGATGGATCAAAAAGGCAGTTTACATGGATTGGTGCTAATACGTCTAAAACTGGATGGATCGAATGAACGAGCATAAATACCTGCCCGCCGTAGAGCCGCCGCCTAAGCTAGGCCCGCCGCCTGAGGGTTTCAAGCACTCCCGGAATAAGGGCAAACGCGGGTTGTTTTCAGTTATTTCAAAAAGCGACGTCTATCTTTTCGGGCTGGCCGTCCCGGGGTTTATATACGCATTCCTGGCCGGGATAGTGTTCATAATCTCATCTTCAGCCGGTAAGGACCTGCCCGCCCCGGAATCACTTCAAACCTATAAGCCGCCCCTGACCTCCAAGGTGTTCGATCGCAATGACAATCTTATCTTCGAGTTTTACGTCGAGCGCCGCGATCCTGTACCCCTGGACAGCATTCCTTCCGAACTGGTTCTTGCTTTCGTGACAGTCGAGGACAAACGTTACTACAAACACTGGGGAATAAGTATGCCCGATGTCTTCCGCGCGCTTCTGCACAATATTGCGGCAGGCAGGATCGTCGAGGGTGCAAGTTCTATCTCCCAGCAGCTTGCGCGAAACATGTTCCTCAGTTTCGAGACCACCCTTATCCGGAAGATTAAGGAGGCGATACTCGCCATCCAGCTTGAGAGGATGTACTCCAAGGAAGAAATCCTCGAGATGTATCTTAACCAGGTAAACTTCGGACACGGGGCTTACGGGGTCGAGGCCGCGGCCCAGCGGTATTTCGACAAGCACCTTTACGAGCTTTCCACACACGAACTGTGTTTCCTTGCCGCCCTTCCCAGGGGTGGAGCCTACCACAGACCCTACGACAATCCCGAGAAGGTTCGAGCAAGGCGGGATAAGTTCATCAATGCCCTGTATGAAATAGATGAGATAACACATGCAGAAAGGGACGCCGCTCTTGCCGCTGAGATAGACCTTGCTCCGCGCAGGCTGCCCCCCAACGAAGCACCTTACTTCGTGGAGGAGGTAAGAAGGTATCTGGAACGTAAGTACGGTTCCGGCTTCATCTACCGTGAAGGCGTATATATCTATACTACACTCGATTTAACCATGCAGAAAGCGGCTAACGAAGCCGTTGAGAAACATCTTCTAAGCATCGAGTCCCGTAAGAATCTGGACGTGGTGAAGTCGGATTACGACACCGTAACATTCACAGAAGACTCCCCCGCACCGAAGTACCTTCAGGGAGCCCTGGTATGTGTGGACGTACATACCGGGGAGGTCCTTGCCCTGGTGGGCGGAAGGGACTACGAGCAGAGTTCGTTCGACAGGGCGGTTCAGTCCAGACGCCAGCCGGGTTCATCGTTCAAGCCCTTCGTCTATACCGCCGCACTCGACAATGGATTCACCCCGGGAGACGTGGAGTTCGACGCACCCGTACTGGTCAGGACGGGCGGCTACCTATACGCCCCAGCCAACTGGGATAGAAAGTTCTACGGCCCGATGACACTACGTCAGGGATTGGCCCAGTCGCGGAACCTTGTAGCCGTGCGTCTTGCAAGGTACGTTGGACCCGAGATGGTGGTTGAGTACGCTCATAAGATGGGCATCACTTCCCCCCTAAAGCCGGTGCTTTCGATATCCCTGGGTGCCGTTGAGGTAAGTCCATTGGAGATGGCGACGGCCTTCAGCACCCTGGCCAACGGCGGGTACCGGGTTGAACCGGCGTTTATACGCTACATCGTCGGGCGCGACGGTGAGTTGATAGAGGAGTGGTATCCCCAGCAGGGCGAACAGGTAATCCCCGCACAAACCGCCTTCCTTGTGACATCGATGATGCAGAGCGTTATCAGCTCGGGTACGGCAACGGTCATACGGCGTCGCGGTTTCAACCGGGTGGCAGCCGGGAAAACCGGCACCACCGACGACTTTACCGATGGCTGGTTCGTGGGGTTCACACCCGAGATAGCTTGCGCGGTATGGGTTGGATTCGACAAAAGGCAAACCATATATCGCGGAGCGTCCGGCGGATCATGCGCGGCACCGGTATGGGCCGAGTTCATGAAAGAGGCAACCGCCGATATGCCCCAGTCCAATTTCTCCATGCCCGAAGGAATCATATCCCGTAGGATATGCACCCTTACCGGTCAGCTTGCCACGGAAGACTGCCCTCAAACCAGGGAAGAGTACTACATGGAAGGTACCGAACCGACCCTTTCGTGCCAGTATCACCGGCTGCTCAAGCTGCGGGGGGGCTCCCGGGAGGATTTCTTCCGACTCGACCGCCGCAGCCACGGTTCGGGTTTGACCACCGTTATCGAAGCAGATTCTTCCTGGCAGTAAGGGGGCACACTTCAAAAGGGCGTTAACCAAAGGGGCAACAGCCGAGAAAATCAAGAAACCTTTCGACATTAATCGAGGTTACGAGATACTATTCAGGGAATGGGGTCCTCAGCACTGGTGGCCTGGCGAAGGACAGGTTGAGATAGTTGTAGGGGCGCTTCTGGCGCAGTCCACCAACTGGCGAAACGCGGCTAAAGCTGTCGAGCACCTGAAACAAGCCGGACTCCTTGAGGACAGCAAGGAGTCTTTCGGCAGACTCGTTCGTATACCCGCAGATGAACTCGAAGGACTAATCAAACCCTCGGGTTACTTCCGTCAGAAAGCGGCAAGGCTGAAACGTCTTACGGGATTTCTTGCACAAACAAGTGGTACGCCGCCGTGGGCAATACCTGAGACCGAAACCCTGGATTGGCGAGAGAAGCTGCTGCAAATCAACGGGCTGGGACCTGAGACCGTCGATTCCATCCTGCTTTACGGATTCGGCCTGCCCTGCTTTGTGGTGGACGCCTACACCCTCAGGATACTTGTAAGACACGGGATGTGTTCAGGAAAAACTACCTATGAAGATATCCGGTCAATGTTTGAAAGAGAGCTACCCGAAAGGAGTGAAGTATACAATGAGTACCATGCGCTCATCGTTCGGCTGGGTAAGGAGCATTGCCGCAGTAATCCTCGCTGTAGCGGCTGCCCCCTGGCTTGAGGCAAAGCCCTATATACGCGGCCTATACCTTTCGCCCTACTCTTCCCATCAGGAGTGGCTTCTGGAAGAGATATGCGAAGCCGGGGACAGGGGTGATTTGAATG
This sequence comes from Caldifarciminota bacterium, assembly GCA_014729665.1. Taxonomy (GTDB): domain Bacteria; phylum Hydrothermota; class Tepidihabitantia; order B3-TA06; family B3-TA06; genus WJJO01. Next base: position 168 of record WJJO01000472.1, on the reverse strand, counting down.
CGGTGGTGGTGGACATGAAGGATGATTGGGGCATATTGAGATACCCCTCGGAGAACGAAACAGCAAAAAAACACCGGGCGGTAAGGCCCATATACGAGGTGGACTCATTGATTGCAAGGATGCACACCCACGGCATAAGGGTGATAGCCCGCATGGTCTGTTTCAAGG
>WJJO01000049.1 GCA_014729665.1 Caldifarciminota bacterium | reverse complement strand
TGCGGGCCCAGAAGCTTCCTTGAATTTCCAGCCCCGAAGAGCCCTTTTTACTTCATTATCCCACTTGGTGTAGCCCGAACTGGTCCGAACTAACATAGTGGGTTGTACATTCCCGGATGCATCAACGGTAAAGCTTATCGATATCGTCACCCTTGAAAATCCCTTTTCCTTTGCCCAGGATGGATACTGAGGAAGCTGCTTCCTTAAGATATCGGCTGGATCGATTCCCTCGAGTTGGAACGTCGTCCCGGAACCGCCGCCCGTACCTACATCTGCGGCTACCTCCCTGGCCGAAGAGCCCTGGTCGGCGGTTTTTATGACCTCAGCCTCACCGATCTTGTCCGACGCGGACTTCAGATCGAAGGCGGGACCGCCGCCGCTTGCAGCGATTGCTTCAAATCGCGTACCACCGTATGCGTGAGAACTTCTTTTCAAGGATATCGTCGCCTCATTTAACAGATCGGAGGTAGACATTGCCGCATCCTTGTTGATGCGAATCTCATCTCCGGTAGCGCCCGATTGAACGCCGCTGAGATCGAACTCCTCGTCGGATCTTATCTGAGCCTGGCTAGGTGCCTGTCGTGTTTCAAGGTCAATCACCTCGCTTTCAGTAGCTGAAACCGAAAACGGATTAGAAGCCTGTTTCTGCAATATCTTCTGAGCCTTCGGGGGTAAGGATTCATCAACTACCACATTCATCATATCGTATTCGCCTTCGCCTTCGGTCGCCTTGGGTGTAAAGACCCCGGATGTAAAGAGGAAGAATAACGCGTGAACCGCTATAGAAACGCCGATTCCAATCCATAAACGGGGAACCGAGAACATCTCTGCAAATCCTCGCCCCGTATTAACCATAGCCAAAGCCCAGGACTTTCCCCATGTCTTGGGGTTAATCTCCATGCCTAAAATTCTAACCATTTTTATACTCCTTTATGGTCAATCGGTGGCTTTTACTTTTCCTCTTCTTCATCTTCTTCTTTCTTCGCTTCGTGCCCCTTGGTAGCAAGGGCAACGCGCTGCGCTCCTGCCTCTTTTGCTTTCCCCAGGAGTTCTATGACCCATTCCGAGGGGGCCGAACTATCGGCCCGGATTACTACCAACATCCCTACTTCGGCCTTATTCAAGGTATCCTTGAGTTTAATCTGAAGGTGGTCAAGGCTCATTTCCTTATCGTTGTAGAAGAACTTCTTCTCACCCGAATTCGGAGGAGATTCCATAACTGCAATCGTAACTGCATCTTCCGTTTTCTTCTGCAGGGTTTCGGTCTGGGGGACGTTCACCGGAGTATCCTCGTGAGACATAAGTTCCTGCGCTGTAATCATCATCATTAATACGATAACGAGAGCCACGCCGGCCATCGGGATGATAGGAACCCCTAGTGATCTATGTTCCAATCGTTCAGGCATAATTAATCCTCACTGAGTCTCTTCGATCGGTTTACCTCTCAATAGCGCAAGGCTCTGAGCCTCCTTCTGCTTGGCCAAATCAAGAACATCTACGACTCTTCCGTGGGAGACAGCACCGTCGGCTCGAACCATCACTATCTTATCGGCACTTCGAGCCAGTAGAGCCTCCATCAAGCCGGGCAGTTCCACTCGTTCGACAGGCTCTTTGTTCAACTCGTACACTATCTGATCTCCAGGCAAATGACGCATATAGATACTAACCTTCACGTCATCAGCGGGATCTGAAGCGCCGACATTCGTTACACCCGGAGCCCTGACGAATATCCCACTCTCAAGGAGTGCCGGAAGTGTTACTATAAAAAAGATTACGAGGCTTAAAGCTATATCTACTAGAGAGGTTACATTGGCCTCACCGGATTTTATAACTCTTCTGCTAGGTTTGCGGATTCTCATAAGAACCACCTTTCGATAGCGAGATGAGCTTCAGGAGCTTACGCATGTAATTCTCAAGCTCATCGGTCGTATCGGTGGACTTCTTTGAAAAGTAGTTGTAAGCAAAGACGGTAGGTACCGCTACTATCAGACCGAAAGCGGTCGTGTAAAGCGCCACGCCAACACCTTCTGCCACAACCTTAGGACCACCTGATCCACTTACTACGATTTGCATAAACGCCTTAATAAGACCTAGAACCGTTCCGAGCAAACCGAGCAGAGGTGATACATTACCAAGGGTATTAAGACCGCCCAGGAATCGTTCCATCTTGTTCCGCTGATTAAGAATCTCCGATTCCATCATCTCGGCGATCATATCATCAGGTAGGTTATAGTTCTCGAAGCCAACGCGAACAACATGAGCCAGTGGCACATCGTAGTTCTTCACAAGCGCCAGGACTTCCGGAATCCCGCCTGTCTGGAACGTATCCTTAACCTTTTCGAAAAACTTGCTTGAACGCACACGACGTTTGGCAAAAAAGATAAATCTTTCGACTATCAGTGCGATAGAAAAGATTGATAAGACCAGAATCAACGTCATGACCCAACTAAATCGTGGATCAACTAATCCTAAAAGGTCTTTCATCATACCTCCTTTGGAGATGCTTTTGTACAAGTATATGCCACTTTTACCTCTTGTCAAGTCCGTATCCCGAACCGGGATTACAACGCTATTACCACCGGCCTCGCATTCCCTGCTGCTCGTTTCCCAGGCTCAGCGGCCTTTTAGTGCTTCCATATTATAAGACGTACAGGGCTTGGTTTATGTTTACTTTCAAAAGGCAAAAGTGCGCCATCTTTGTACGTCTTGCTGTTCGTATAATAACTGAATATCCTCCCACGTCAACCCCAAAAGGAATACCTTCGGATATAAAATAATCTAACGATATCCGACAGCCCGGATCGAACATATTCCACACAAATAACCGGCATCTTCATCGTTTGACAACTCTTGCTCACCGCATACCATATCATCTAATGAAACCGGAAAAAACACAGAAACCGCGAACGGCAATAATCTGGTTCCTTCTCTTCACAGGCATTGCGGTTGCCGTTACTGCAATACCTGTAACTGCTACCGAAACAGCGATAGCCGAGGATTTACCTGACACCCTTGAAACCGATACCCAGGCTTTGGATACTACCGACACCCTTATTTTAGATAGTCTTCCGGAATACGACTCAACCGTTACGGATAGTACAGATACGGCTTCTGTCGAAGAAACCGAAGTAACCTTTACTCTTGAAGATACGATAGGTATCCTGCAAGCCGCATTAAAGCAGGAGTTCTGGCCGAAGAACGTTATCTCAACCGTAATACTTGCAGATACGAATGTCGAATACTCGTGGCTGCCGGATATCGAAGGTATTCACTTCATTATAATGAATAAGAAAAGGCGTTCCGAGAAGGTCGAGCGCAGCGGTGACTTCGTCTACCACCGCATCGGTGAAATCGAACGCACGGATACGACAACGATTATAAGGGTACACTATGAGTGGGAACCGCCGCGGTCCGAGGATCCGACCTATCTGGAGGTGTGGCTCAAAAAGGATAAGGGAAGCTGGCATGCCGACAAGGTGTTCCATTACAGGGAAATTCAAAATTGATCGAAGTATTTTATCTTGCCGCAAAATGACTGTAAACTCTAATCCCGTGGAATTCCTTTTTTTCTCAATAATAATACTTCATGGGGAACACTTGACACAAGGTATTATCGCATTAGCATGATACAAAAAAAGGATAGCATTAGGCGTGAGAAGATAATTAGGAGGCAATATGCCTAAATCGTGGAGAGAAAAAAGGGATAAAGAGCAGGAACCGCAAGTGGTTAAGATTGTAGGCAAGATGCGCGATCGGTTCGGACCCGGTAAGATGGTCATCGCGACGCCCGGGATTATCGACGGGATGGTGCGCAAGGTACCTGAAGGTAAGCTTGCAACCATCAACCAGATAATGGACAAGCTGTGCGAGGAGTATGAGACAGAGGCGGCATGCCCCATGACGACAGGGATATTTATAGGAATCGTGGCAAAGGCCGCAGAGGAGGAACGCGCCGCAGGGATGAAGCGTATTGCCCCCTACTGGAGGGTTCTGAAGACAAAAGGTGCCCTGAATCCCAAGTACCCTGGAGGGATGGAGACCCAGGCTGTAAGACTCGAGCAGGAAGGGCATAAGATCGACAGGACACGTAAAACCTGGAGGGTTGCCGATTTCGAGGAAAAACTGGTGAAGAGTGTATGATAAAAGAGGTACTAATGAAAGTAGTATTATCTAGTGTATTGATGTCACTGTTTCTTTTAGGGTGCGGAAAGGGAGAAAAGGAGGAAAAAGTGGAATCCTTTGAGATAAAAGAACTTGCTACAGACAGGCTCTGTATAACCGTGGTATACGATAACACCGCTTATCATGAGGGTCTGAGGTCAGACTGGGGATTCGCCTGCGTTATCGATGCGGACGGCAGGAAGCTCCTTTTCGACACCGGTGCAAAGGGCGATCTTTTAGTTGGCAATCTGGACAAGCTGGCCTGCCATCCTCGTGAAATCGAGAAGGTTATCCTCTCCCACGAACATTGGGATCACGTGGGCGGTCTTGCAGAACTCCTTAAGATTAACTCGGACGTCGAGGTCTATCTTTTGAAGTCATTTCCTAACAAGGTTAAGGGGATTGTCACGGATGAAGGTGCAGGGCTTGTGGAGGTCAGCGGTCCGCAGGTGATCTGCCCGGGTATCTACACCACCGGAGTAATGGGCAGGGCGCCCGAGGAGCAGTCGCTGATTATTTCTACAGATAAGGGGGCTTTGGTAATAACCGGATGCGCCCACCCCGGGATAGTTGAGATCGTGCAGAGAGCGAGGGAGCTGACCGGTCAGGATATACTATTCGTGATGGGCGGATTCCATCTCGGCCGGGCATCGGATAAAAAAGTGAAGGAAATAATCAACGAGTTCCGCGATATGGGTGTTCGGTACGTCGGTCCCTGCCACTGCACGGGTGAAGCCCAGATAGAGATGTTCCGAAAGGTTTACGGACATCGGTGCCTGGACATAGGAGTGGGGCGCGAGATAACAGGAATAGACTTCATGAATTGAGACTAAAACCTCAAGTCCTGCAACTATAAGGTGATTAATTCACGCAGGTCTGATGGTTTGTTTTTCCCTCCCCTGATAACTCTTCGAGTAATCTTCCCCTCCCTTCAGAGACTGTCGGATAAGTTCGACTATCCGCAGATTGACGACGATTTCTAAAAAGAGGAGCTTTGTAAGCTCTTTCTTTACTTGGCTTGCATCTCTGAGTTTTTACCGCTCTGTGTCTCTGTGCCTCTGTGGTAGCTTTTTCGACAATCTTTTCAAGGTAGGGGTACTTGCTCCTTCGAATTTTGCGTAGCGATGCGAAGTAAACCCGAGAGACGAGAATTGGTTAGGGTAATGAGTATCTGAAAAACAAACTTGTTCAATTCCCGAAAGGCTTAAATATCCAAGGTGGATATTAGGGATCCCCTCGGTAGCGCGTAGCGATATCGTGGGGTGTTTTAGTCGGGGTCCCCGCGCCGTCACTTCG
>WJJO01000471.1 GCA_014729665.1 Caldifarciminota bacterium | reverse complement strand
GATATTGAAACAAGATCTTTCTTCATTATGCCTCCTTCATACTCAATCTTTGCTCATGTTTTCAATCCGTCAACACAATCTTAGTACTCGTCTTTCCCTCATCGTATACCAGATTAACGAAATATACCCCCGATGCAAGGCCTGGGGTTACTTCTCGTAGATCCCACTCGAAAGGCGTGGTGCAGCCGGTCTCGGTTATCCTGCGTCCGGAAGCGTCGAATAACTCCAGGCTCAACCTCCTGCCCTGAGGTCCTTTCACGTTAACATAACCTTTAGTGACTCCCGGATCGACGGAAAAGACAGGCCTTGTATCGACAAGTTCGTACAGACCGGGAAAGGTTTTAGCTTCATAGGCTTCGAGCTTGAGGTCGTCGAGATAGAATCCATCTTCATGGACTCGGTAGTCGGTCTGAAGTTTAAGACGCAACTCGATTTCTCCAATCCCGCAGAAACGCGAGAGGTCAAATCTTACGCGGTGCCAGGAATCGTTGAAACCGGAGAAACGCCGCAATGTCTGACGGGCTTCTCCCTCGGACAGAATATCCAACACACACCAGTCCCATCCCTTTTCCATTTCATAGATGGTCCAGAAGCTGAGGAAACAGGATGACATCTCGGAAAGGTCTAAAGGTTCCCTGGTCCTTAAAACATACTTGGTGGAATCCCATTTCGATTTGTCCTGGGAATCTGACCATGGGGAATCGGTCAACGAGCCGTCGCCTGAATGAGCCTCTTCTGTGGTAATCAGCCAGTCGGTATCCCATTTAGTTGAATCCACGGTCTCAAAATCGTCTGCTATTAGCACCCGGTAGGAACCGAGCGGCAGGATCAGATGATAGATGTACTCCTCTTCCCCTGCGGTAACGATAAGGTTCAGAGAGATATCCGAAGTATCGGTTAAAACCGTCATGCTGAGTGGATTCGAGCTGTTGTTCCCCGAACCTTGTGGTTGAAGGGAAGGTATGGATGCTGTAGACGTCAGCAACTGGAGACGTGAATCGGCCGATTCCAGATTCAGCTCGATATTTCCGGATTCGTCGCGAACACTCATATTCCGTATTCCGACTATAAGTTCTACATTTTCATCAGCCGATATGTTGCCGTCTCCGTCCTCGTCGACCCATTCAATCCACTCCAGTTCCGGATATTTCCCTGCGGCCTTGGCCGTGCTTATAAGGAGAGGAATATTCTCTTCCACCTGTTCATCAATCTTCCACTCCTCCCAGAAATCATCACCCACCTCAGGGGTTACCGCAAAGATACGATTCTTCCCTTCGGTCTCGTCATACATCCAGTCGTCTGAACCCCCGTTAGTAGGGTAAAGTTCAAAGCCGGCTATAACCGAATACTTGGATTCTCGCGTAGCGGTTTCTCCCCATCGGTAATATGCGATAGAATCAGGGCATTTCTCATTCTTAAATCCGTATGGGTAAAGGAAAAGGTTCGAGTAGCTGTGAAAGTTCAACGCTGTAACGAACTCACGCGACTTGCACAGGTTCATAACGGATTGAATCTCAGGTTCGGAGCCGGGTGATGGTCCCCTGTAGGTATCATCCCCGATATAGGGTGAAGAGCCTTCATCATCCAGCCCCCACATGTAGGGGTAATTCCGGTTGGGGTCCACGCCCGGGTTTCCACCGCCTGTGGGTCTTCTGTTCTTGCGGTGCATGCCCCCGCCTCCGGGATTAGTCAATTCGTTGTAAAGGTAACCGTCGGGGTTAACCACGGGTACTATCCATATCTCCCTTTCATCCACCAGATAGGTTGCAACCGGATCGTCTCCGTAACCGTCCAGGAGCCAGCGCGCCCACTCAGCGCAGATGTTGGCCCCAATAGGCTCCCGTGCATGATGTATACCGGTGTATAGCACCTCCGGTTCAGCCTCATCCGCGCCCACATTATCTGAAATCTTCACCGCCCATACGTGATTACCGTCCCAGGTCGTATCCCCCAAGCTGTCATTGGGAAGAATTATCCTCTCGGAGATTAAGTTCGAGTACTGCTGTCTAAGGGAATCGAAGATAGCGGCGGTTTCCGACAAGGTATAGTAATCTCCGAATCCTTCCTCCGCGCTCATCTTGGCTGAATAGTAGTCGGCAAGATTATATCTGGTAACCTCGTACTCGATTCCCGAAGAACCCAGTTCTTCAAGCGCCTTGTCGGTAACAATAAACCTGGCAACGCTTCCAGGTTCTATGAAAATCGGCTCGAATCCGGAAAGTTCAGACGGCGCCCCCCCGCTTACATCTACCTCTATCTGGTGCCAACCCCCGGCATACATCGCTCCTGCGAGAAGAATCCCGACTATTAACCTCAAGACAGCTCCTTTCATAATCCTCCACATACAGGGGTTATAACAATTCTAAACACCTTGTATGTAATCAATTACACGACAGCAACCGGCGATAACGCATCGCAGATATTAAGCCACTTCACATACATAAGACGAACAGGGCTTGCCTGTCGTTGATGTATTATACACCGAAAATAACACTTGGCAAATCCTCCACATTCCATGTGAAAGCGAGGTAAACATTTGTTTGCTACGATTCTGTATTGTGTTAAACTGTTCGTTTTTCAAACAGAGTAAGATTGATAAGTTGACACGTCGAAAATTGGAACTATATTAATATGTTTGGCAGTTTGCTACGCAAACTGCCAAACATACGCCGAAGGAAAGATCAGGTTAGGAGGTTTTATGTGGTCTTTTGTTTCCCTGGTTTTAACGCTCTCCTTTTTTTGCAAGGCAGAAGCACAGACAGATGCATTGTTGGAAACCTTAACACAGCAAAACCCGAGTCTATACGGTAGTATTGGTTTAGTCGCTGTAAATACCTCAGGTCAGTTATGGCTCGTTGGAAAGTGGGGTTCTGAAGATGAACACTCAAAAGTCTACGCCACACTTATTTGCAGGAAGAGCAAGGTTGATCTTGATAAGATGATGATTCATGAATCTGAAGGGGGATACTCTGCTCATTTTTGGTTACGACTACGGAGGAGAGGATTTCAGGATATCCAAGGCGGTCTTGGATTCTACAGGTCTTGCCCCTATCTTTGATAAGGTGTATTCCTGGAGGAACTGCCATCGAAGGGTTCTTTCAGATATACGTTTAGAAGCTTACGTACGAAATAATTATGATTGGGACAGAGGTTTAGGTTTCAATGCTATAGTTTACGCTGATGAGGTTTCCTGTAGGAACACTTCTTATGCTAGGCTTAAATTGATACGCTTTGATTTACGCAGCCAGCAAAACGGTATACCCGGAGAAGAACTTGGCTCATATAATTGGCGTGACTACATCTGGAGAAGCTATGAGGATGCATGGATAGGTCGGATAACCTTTGCCAAATATGCTGAAGGTGGCTACCTATTATGTATGCCTGATCCATCCGATCCATCAATCACTCACATCCTGCGGCTGGATTACATGGGTGAGCCGGTCGAACCGTCCACCCTTGAAGACGGTGTAATCAAAAATGTGAAGAAGTTTGACAAGCTGCCTTCCTCTGCCAAGCCTCATGTTGCTTTTGACATAACGAACAAACCGACGTACAAGGGTATAGTACGAAATTCCGCCCAGATTCTTTTCTGGGGCCGCGACGAGGAAGGTAACCTTCACGCTTATCGGGTTGTAAGGAAATGCTAAGTCATCCTGACACCCTGGAGAGGGTGTCCTCCATATTTTTTCCCTTGACACATGACAGCGTAAGGATACACTTCATCAAACACCTCAGGAGGCAGCGATATGAGCAAAGCATCTGACACCCGCTCGCGCAAGACATGGCGCGGGGTAGGCTACGTATTTCAGGCTATCGGTTTCATCCTCGGTATCTACGGCCTGGTTCTTTGGTTTTCGTTATTCGATAACCTCAGATATACCACGCTCAAACTCTGCAATGCATCCGACTTCGGACTGGCAGGAACAGCCTCAGGCTCGTTTGCAGACGTGTCAATCTTTCTCAGGTTCATCTTCTTCATCGTCGCTGTGGGGCTGTTCGCCTTCATCCTTGCTGCAATGGTCCGGGAGATCCGCAGGCTTCAGAGGACGGTCTCGGCAATAGTCTCGGCGGCATCTATGTACGTGTTCGCGGGTGTTGTCTTCCTTGCAGCTCTGGTATTCAACGTTCAGTGGATGGTCGAGGTGCACTTGGTTGGCCGCATCATGATATCTGTTGCCATGATGGTGGCGCTATACCTTATCGTGGTGGCCGGGGTCAAGACCGAGCGCTCCAGATTTATTTTGGCGCTTCTTTTCGCAGTAATCGCCGTACCCGCGCAGTTCATCCTGCTTCTTCCCGTATTCCAGTTCGTCCCGACAACGTGGTGGGTGATATTGATAGCTCTCGTCGCAGCCCTCGGCGTCAACCTCTTGATATTTACTGCATCGATGAAGCGTAAGAAGACTCAGTCTGCAGGTTGACACGAAGGGTTGAAAGGGGTATGATTAGACCTTGAAAGTGAAGAGAGTCACCTGAAGTAAGGAGACATTAAAGCTTGATGAAGATAGTTGTCCCCGCAACATCCGGAGGACGGCAAAATGTATGGGGGATATGCGTCACAGGCCACGGCGAATATCCTTCATTTTTTAGTAAGTCCTGCCGGAAGGAGAAAAGATGAATCGTTCGATGTTGGATGAGCTGCCGGAGGATGTGCTGCAAAGACTTCTGGCAGGGGAAAACCACTCGGACTATTCCGACCTCGTGGATTTCGATATCAAGGTAAGGAATATCTGGAAAGCCCTGCTGAAGGAGAATCCGGTTCCGGAAACCAAGACCGAAGAGCTCGATAACGGATGGAGACAGGACTGGCTTGATAACTTCTCTAAAGAGAACAGGCTTGTTGCGGTCCTTATCGAGATATGGGAGCAGGAGATCTTATCGCCTTTGGTGAGGATGTATCAGGCCGGAAATCTCCTGGTCCAGCCGTTCCCGGCAGACGAGGCCTTGATGCGCGATATCCGCAACGATTCCGAGTGGTACGACCTTACACTCTCAGCATACCTGAACGAGATTTACGTCTTCAAATGCCGTGTACAGTTCTGGCTCACCAAGATTGAAAAGGAACTCAAGCGTTATCCTGAGGCTCCGGAATCGATAGAGGAGTTAACCAAACGAGCACTACAGGACGTGGAAAGCCTGACAAATCAACTGACCCAGATCCGCGGCAAGCACATGTACATATACGGCTATTCCGATCTCGAACTCGAACTCCACGACGCTTCAGATATCGTAGCGCCCGAAGATTCAGAGATGGACCTCGACTCCCGAGACCTGCTGCACAGCCTCAACAAGATTTACAAGATAGAGTGGAAAGAGATAACCAGGAATCATAAGTCGGCATTCCTGAAGGTGCTGGATCTGGTTTCCAAGGTTTTCAGGGATTCTATCTTCTTCCTCTCCCCCGGTCTCAAGCGATAGGGAAAAAAGAAAAACCAACCAAAAACCTTCAATCCCTAACAGCTAACTGTAGAGTGATTCAAACACCGGGTCAATAGAGAAAACAGAAGAAAGAAAGTGGATAATCTGTAAGCGCCAAGGGGGTTTCAGCTTTTGTTATCGTGTTTTATTAAGGGTCTTGTATAGTTGAATAACGAGGGTATACTGAGCAATGCATTGTCGCTCAGTGTATTCAGCGGATTTGACCTTACAAGAAATCAGGAGGATTTTCTTGGAAG
>WJJO01000470.1 GCA_014729665.1 Caldifarciminota bacterium | reverse complement strand
TTCCTCCTCCTTCGCGTGCGATATCCTCGTAGCTGTCGCCCCTCATCCTGCGGGCAAACTCCCCGGCTCGTGAACCTGCAAACACAAGGTGGGTGTGGCAGTCGATGAATCCGGGCATGATGACCTTACCCGATGCATCCATTACACGCTCTGCTCGGCAGTTCTCGGCTTCCTTCCTGCTGCATATCTTAGATATGCGTCCTTTGTGAATAATTATATCGGAATCCTCAATAACACCCAGCCCCCGGTCTTTCATGGTTACGATCTGTGCGGCATTTTTGATATGCAGGTCAAATATCATATTCATTGACTATTTAGTTCGATCCTTAAACCAATTGTAGGTTTCAGTTATACCTTCACTTAAACTCATCTTCGGTTTCCAACCAAGATCACGGGCAGCCTTTCCGGCATCGAGTGCGGACCGCAAGACCTCGCCCGGACGCGCCTCGCTTTGGGTAATCTGTAATCCTGGCCTTAACCTCTCGAACTCCCGAATCAAGGATTTGATAGACGTTTCAATACTCGTACCTATGTTATAAATACCGGGTTTACCGTCAACGCCGAGAAGGTTTGCTTCTGCAATATCCCTTACAAAGATGAAATCCCGGGTTTGTTCCCCGTTACCGTAAACAACGAATCCTTCCCCTGAAAGTGCGCGATGTGTAAAGATAGCGACAACACCAGCCTCACCGTTAGGATCTTGTCTCGGGCCATAAACATTAGCATAACGGAACACCACCGCCTCCATCGAATGCTCGGAAGAAAAAAACCTGATATAGTGTTCGACCGAGGCCTTGGCAATACCGTAAGGTGCAAGTGGAACCACGGGTGTATCCTCAGGGGAAGGAATCACCGGTGCATCACCGTAAAGAGCGCCCCCTGTTGAGGCAAACATGAAACGGCGTACACCTTGCCTTGACGACGTTTCCAGGAGATTAATCGTCCCCAGGATATTCTGCTCTGCGTCGAAGTAAGGTTCGCGGACAGAACGGTTTACCGATATCTGGGCCGCGTGGTGATCTACCACCTCGGGTTTGAACTCACCGAATACCCTGTCCAAGGCATCCTTATCGGTGATATCGGTTTCAAAAAACTCGGCATCGGCAGGGATATTCGGTTTTTTCCCGGTCGAGAGGTTGTCAAGTATCCCCACGGTATGCCCGGCCTTGATGAATGTTTCCGCAATGTGACTGCCTATAAAACCGGCGCCGCCTGTAACTAAAATCTTGCTCATGGTAAGATTATACGGGGAATTATCCATAAAATCAAGGGTTGGATTGTATCGGATGAAAAGGAATCCAACCCCTTTTTACCACCCATATTTAATAAATATCTTATCAATAACTTTTAGGACTTGACAAACCGGTATTGAGGCGCATAATGAAACGAGGGCGCCAAAACTACTGGAGAAGGCGATCCTCAAGAAAAACAACCCAGGGAGGATGTATGAAAAACAGTACATATGTTATTCTTGTTTGCCTGACAATTATATTCACCGGTTTCGCCCAGGTAACCGAGGAATGGGTAGCACGGTATGATGGGATAGAAAGCGGCGGGGATCAGGCCAACTCAATAGCCGTTGATGATGCAGGTAACGTTTACGTTACAGGCCAGAGCGGCTGGGACTACGCTACTGTCAAGTATAATTCCTCAGGTGTAGAGGAATGGACAGCCAGATACGACGGTCCGGGAACAAACTACTTGAATAAACCAAATGCGATAGCAATAGATAACTCAGGTAATATCTATGTTACGGGTCAGTCTGGGCAGTATAGCCCCGAACCTGACTACGACTATGCAACTGTTAAGTATAACCCAGAAGGTGAAAAGCTATGGGTAACCCGCTACGCCGGTCCGGGAAACTATGAGGATTGTGCATATGCCTTAGCAGTAGATGGTGCAGGCAATGTCTACGTTACAGGATACAGTTACGGTTTAGGAACCGACAGTGACTTTGCAACCGTAATGTACAACTCCTCAGGTGAAGAACAATGGGTGGCCAGATACGACAAACCTGGAAGTGTTAAAGACGGAGCCTTTGATATAGCGATTGATAGTACAGGGAACGTCTACGTTACAGGTGTTAGCTGGGATCCGGAAACCGGAAGGGACTATCTTACAGTAAAGTATAATTCAGAAGGTGAGGTGTTGTGGACAGCCAGTTACGACGGTCCGGTTAGCGATGAAGATTTGGCTAAAGCCATAGCGGTTGACGGTGAAGGAAACGTCTATGTAACAGGCTCCAGTATTGGTATATGGACTAATGGCTATGCTACTGTTAAGTATAACTCAGAAGGTATTCAGCAATGGGTATCCCGGTACGAAGATGGAGCATCAGTAGCCATTGCAATAGATGATGCCTGTAACGTATTCGTTACAGGTTCCAGAGCAACCGTTAAGTACAACACTTCCGGTGAAGAACAGTGGGTAAATAGTGGTGGTACTTCTATTGTTACAGACGCTGCTGATAATGTCTACGTAGGAAGCGGAAGAGGGGATGACTATACAACGGATAAGTACAATAACTCAGGTGAAAAGCAGTGGGTTGTCAAATATGACGGTCCGGCTAATGGTGTGGACTGGGTAAGTGCTGTAGCAGTTGACGATGATGGCAACGTATACGTTACCGGCTCAAGCGAAGGTTCTGGAACATATGCAGACTATGCAACCATAAAATACAACTCATTAGGCATAGAAGAATGGGTAACCAGATACGATAGCCAGGTCAGCAGCAGTGACGG
>WJJO01000469.1 GCA_014729665.1 Caldifarciminota bacterium | reverse complement strand
CGTCCGATTAAAGCCGGTTTGAATTACGTGGGGCAGGCAAATTTAAAATGAGGCGATCTGCTATGGTTTTTTCCAAAAAACCCCTTATCTGTGAAGGAGGTATAGGGATTCCTGACCTTGTTTTATGAATTACACTAAAGAAACACACTGTTCAGGCATTGTGTGGAACCAGTTTAATAATGTCCATGAACCTCCGGCATTCAGGATTCAAATCGCGAGTCAGATAACCATTAAAGGAAAGGGAGGTTAAGATGAAAGGAATACCCGGCCTTTTTTTATCTATCACCGCCTTTTTATGGGGGGGAGTGAATGTTACAACTACAGGTTCCAGGGGGGTGAAGATCAAGATCGACGCCTCAAAAGACCTCCAGGGCATCAGGTCCCATTCTAGGATAGACATTTCCGAATTGTACCCCTGGGTTCGGTTGGATGGGGATTTAGGCAGCGCGAGTGTTTCCGGTCGGAGATTTTACATAGGCGTACCTCCTGAGGGGGAAGTGAATGTAGAATACAGTACAGGTAAATCCCGGAGTTTCAAGGGGGTTCGGCTTATCGAACCGTCCATGCCTGGAATACCGGAAACCCCCGGCTATACAGGGCCAGGGATGGTATGGAGCAGTCGGGATGTTGTATCCTACGAGATTTCCAGATGGCGGGATTACAGGGTGCTTGTGATACAGACGAACCAGATTCTTTACGATACTGCAAGCGGAACCCTGACTACCTACGATGAGGTAGATATAGATGTTTCGTTTACTCCCCCCGAAGATATAATGGGTGGAACACTGGCAAACCTGACCTTAAACAAGATTTATGCATCTACCTTAATCAATTACGATCAATGCAGGGGATGGGTTCTTGAAAAAGCGCAGGATGTAGTCCCGAATCCATTTCAGGAAACCTCCAACTGGATAAGGGTTTCTGTCCCGACCGACGGGGTATATACGATTCGTTATAAGGATATAAAAAAAATGGGGATCGACCCTAAGGGTATCGACCCTGAAACTATAAGATTGCTCTATACCGACATCACCGACTTCCAGGATTTGCTCCCAGATACCTTAGCCGAATTACCCGTCTACGTTCACGGAGAAGCGGACGGTTCATTCGATCGCTACGATTATGTGGTATTCTTCGGAAGGGGTGCGAACCGCTGGAATCTTAACGAACGCAGTTTCCAGGTTAACCCTTACTTTGAAGATAACGCGTATTGGATGACGTGGGGGGGTAGTGACGGGGTTCGCGTTCAAACACGTTTCGCACACCCGGTGTCCGGGGAGGAACGAATCTCTGCGCAGACCATACTTCACTTCGAGGAGGACCACGAATGTCCGGGCAGGTCGGGTTTCTTATGGTTGTGGGAAGAGATTACAAAAACCGAAGCCTATGATAGGAAGTCAGACACATTTATCCTTAATACTCCCGGGATTGAACGCATCGACACCTTTACCTTCAAGGCCTATACAACCACCGATACGTCTGGATTCAGGCTGCTTGTGAAGGGAGATACGCTTTATTACCGGGCGGCAATGAACAGGGGACCTGACCCATTACCTTATACGGTTATTTCCCCGGAGATGATGATTGGAGAACAACTTCCCTTAGAGATAGAGGTTTTCGGACCAAAGGAGCAGAATATCTTTCCCGATTGGGTAAGGATTGTAGCGGAACGGAATTTAAGCTTCAAGCATGGGCAATTCTGGGGACGATTGAAACCCGAGTATGTATATTCATTTGAAGACCTTAAGTCGTCACCGTATATTTTTGACCTAACGGATATACGCAGACCTGTAGTTCTTACAGACTATCTTATAGAAGACGGGAGTTTGAGGATGAGTACGAGGACAGATGGAGCCGGGTACTTTTGGATGGCCGACGATAAAAATCTGATGACACCTGAACTGACGGTCGAGACCCCGGGGGAACTTTGGGATGAAGATTGGTCTGTTGATTATCTGGTTCTTTCGACTACCGAGAACTTCGAGGCGGCAGAAGAGTATGCCCGATACAGGGAAGAGAAACTTGTTATCCCGGGTATAGACCGACCAAGGGCAAGGGCTGTAGACCTTGCAGATGTAGTCAGGGATTTCGGTTACGGTATGTCTTCGCCGCAGGCGATACGTCATTTCCTCGAGTATGTATACAACAAAGGCGAAGGTCGTCCCTTCTACGTACTTATCCTCGGCGACGGCACCTATGATTACAAGAATAACCTGGGGTTTACGGGCAGACCCGAATACTTCCCTATCTATACCGAAGGGTATCTTCTCGATCCGAACGTTACTTCTAAAACGGGTGCAGCCAAAGAGTTCTGGTTCGTTGATTTCGATGATAATGCTATCAACGATCCTGAGTTGTCCGTAGCCAGGATTCCTGCAAGGAATTCGCGAGAGGCGTTTATGCTGCTTGATAAGATAAGAAGTTACGAGGACGCATCCTACGAGACCTGGCGAAGCCGCATCATACTGCTGGCCGACGATTATTATCTGGGCCGCGCTGATTCCATAGACCCTATTAGTAACCATATTTCCGCCTGTGAAGACCTTGCGAGTAACCTGCTTTATCCCGAGTTCGATCCTGTTAAGGTTTATCTTTCCGATTATCAGCTTATCGGTGGCAAAAAACCCGATGCCCATAAGGCATTAATGG
>WJJO01000468.1 GCA_014729665.1 Caldifarciminota bacterium | reverse complement strand
GTCAAGTCCAAGAATGATGTTAAGAAATGAGTACTGTCTGTTTGACTGTTACTCAATTAGTCATATAATCTAATCAAAATACAGGAGTGTCAATGCTTAAGACCAATTCAAATCGTGTGGTAAAACTATCTGTACAGGGTAAGGTTGCATACCCGTCAGGTTCACGCAGGTTTAACGTCGATGCGGATGGAAGGCCTTTTATCGCCCCAAGCATAGGCGGCATAAGCTATAACGTTAAGGTCGGTGATCCGGCCTTCGGCTGGGCCGGAGATCACGTAGAGCCCGGGGTATCAACGCTTGTCGACGAGGAGAAGCGGTATAACTTTGCAACCACCTCCTATCATTTCTACTCATGTGTGGGTAACGAAGCAATCGTTGTTTCAGGCGATGCGAAGAAAAAGAGGGGGGTAGTAACCGGTCATCACGGAGGTGCCGAGCACGTTATGATAGACTTCGCAGATGAAGTTCTCGAAAAGTTGACGATGGAAGATAAGTTCCTGGTCAGGGGCTGGGGACAGGGTCTCGAGCTTGTCGATTATCCCGACATACACCTGACTAACCTCGATCCGAATCTCTTGGGAAAGATAAAGATTAAGGAAACCGGAGACGGACGCATCGAGGTGCCGGTTGCCGCAGTAGTCCCCGGACATCTGATGGGCTCGGGGGTGGGTTCCCTGTCCATGGGAACCGGCGACTACGACATCATGACAACCGACCGTGAGGAGATTGCCGAACTGGGGCTTGACAAGATGCTGTTCGGCGACTTCGTGGCCATCACAGACCATGACAACACCTACGGTCGCAGTTGGCGCAGGGGCGCTGTGACCATAGGCGTCATAATTCATTCGGACTGCTACCTGGCCGGCCACGGGCCGGGTGTAACTACATTAATCTCTTCGGCTAAGCCGTTGATTATTCCCCGGATTGACAAAAGGGCCAACATTGCTAAAATACTTAAGATAGGCCGTTTCAGGCCTGCAAAAAAGAAGGGGAAAAAGGGGAAATAATTCTCTCTTCTCCTTAGGGCACCCCGGTTTACCGGGACCTAAAAGAAGTAACAGGCCGCCTGCGGGCGGCCTTATTCATCTATACCTTTGGATTATCCTCTCCACTCGGGGATAATCCTTCACCTTGACGACACCATATGTTTCCCTACAATAAATATGTACACCCAAAACCGGAGGTAATAATGGAACGAGTGATTATTTTGTTTTTCGGAACCTTCATGCTTCTGGGAACCACCCAGGGGAAGGATTCCGGGGAAACTTCCGGGGATGAACCTGTAGGTATACGGATAGACGAGGAAACGGGCGCGACCTATACGATAAGGGAATCCGACGTATGTCAGGACAATATGGTTGATGTTTTAGCTAGAGTTATCTGTGGAAGATCCTTTGGAAGAGTCCCTATCTTAACCGTAAAAGATGAAGAGAGGATTGTTGTCGATACAGTATGGTCTACCGATATTTACTGGAAGAGAGTACTTGCAAACACAAGCGAAGACCCGGTTGACTCCATTCTTTACGAATGGGATTGGGATACAACCCTGTTTGAGGATGATACTATTTCGCCTTTTAAGAATATCTTTAATTTACTCAAACCCCTTCCTTACGGGTAACATACTCTAAATGGAGGTTATCATGAAACGAATAATCATCACAATCATGCTTGGGATCATAGTGCTGGGATGCGTGCAGGATATACGACAAGAACCTTCTGAACCTGAAAAAGGACATCTGGACCCTTATGGCCATATCTATAAAAGGGTTGCTCCGGATTCTTTCGTAATGTTGGATTCCATGGCCGCCGTGGCATTTGAGAAGGAATTGCACGAACGGTTGGAAAGAACTTTCGGTTGGGACTCTACCGACCCTGTACTGAAGTTCCAATGGGATACTACGTTGTTCGACACAGTATCTTCGCCTCATAAGATTCGGCCCTGGTGCATCATTCCTGTCTCGTAACAATTACGCTTCACTGCCCGCGCTCCATGGTCTTTTCCGGTCGCGAAGGGATTCTGGGAACCTTTTATGAACGGGCTGCAAAACCATAAACGACGACCTTGACAT
>WJJO01000048.1 GCA_014729665.1 Caldifarciminota bacterium | reverse complement strand
GTTTCCAACTCGATGTGAATGCGAGCCGGTTTACCGACCTTTTTTGCAGCCTCGATGGCGTGATGGAGTCTGTCAAGCTCAAATACAAAGAAGGAAAAGTCATTTTCAATGGCCCATTCGAGGTCTTCGTTTGCTATCATGGCCATTATCATGATGTGGGTGTCCGACCTCTTCACCTTCAGCGCCCATTTGGCCTCCCTGGCCTCGCCTACTGCAAAGTAGTTGACCCCGCAGGCTTCGGCTAAGGGAAGGAAGTAGCGAATGCCGTGGCCGTATGCGTCACCCTTGATTACCGAACAGAACCTGGCCGCGCCTATGCGTTTCCTGAGATAACGGATGTTTTTTTGAAGCGCCCTGCGGTCAAGTTCGATGAATGAAGAGTAAATCATGAGCCCAGAAGTGATTTGACGATATTTATGTAAACCTCTAGCCCCTTGGGTATTATCCGGTCAGGGAAATCGTAGTCAGGGTTGTGAAGCTGGGGATGGTCGACACCTGCGCCAAGGCCGAAGAAAGCTCCCTTATATCTTTGCAGATAGTAGGAGAAGTCCTCAGTCCAGGAGAATGGAAATTCAGGATGTACGATCTCTGCACCTGCATCTATAGCGGCGTGTTCTATTATTCCCACGCATTCGTCGTTGTTGCATATTGCGGGGAATACCTCCACCCACTCGGTAGAGGATTGAAGACCGTAGGTCCCGGCAATACCTTGAATCAATTCCTCAGCCCTTGCCTCCATCACCTGCATCTCCAGGTTCCGGTGCGATCGGAAGGTGGCCATTACCTCTGCATATCCGGGCGAGGTGCCGAAGGCCACCTCCCCGAGTCTGGCGTGGATGACGGTCACAAGCGCCGAACGCTCAATCGGGGTATGCATGGAAGGGATGGCCATCAGGCCGTGAATGGCTGCGGTCATGGCAAGTACAGGATTATAACCGTGCTGAGGTTCACCTGCGTGGGAGGTTTTTCCCTTGAATTTGGCAACTAATCCCTGCGAAGCCGAAGCAAACTCACCCTTTATTGATATAATCGAACCTTCAGGAAAACCGGGCAGGTTGTGAAGACCGAACACGTAGTCGGGTTCGATACGTTTGAACTTTTCATCCTCCAAGACCGCCTTAGCCCCGAAGGCAATCTCCTCTGCCGGCTGGAACAGTAGCACGATGCGACCTTTTAGGTTAGGCAGTATCTTCGATAACTGTTCTGCCGCTCCGACCATGATGCTCATATGCCCGTCATGGCCGCAGGAGTGGGCTACACCGGGGTTTTTGCTTATGTATTCAAAATCATTTTCCTCTTCGATTGGGAGGGCGTCCAGATCGGCGCGCAGCATTATCGCGGGGCCTTGTTTTCCGGTATCGAACACCCCGGCTACACCGTGTCCGCCGAGACCGGTGATTACCTCGGTCGGATTGAATTTTTCCAGAGTCTCGGCGACAGTTTTGGCTGTCTCCGCTTCTTCTCTGGACAGCTCCGGACGGCTGTGCAGGTTCCTGCGAAACCTTACCAGGTCTATCTTATCAGGCATGATGGAACTTACTGGAATAATACAGGATGTCAAGGTTCTCTCCTATACTTCGCATACTGCGTGTTACCTCCGCGTAAGGAATGACCCCGATCGTTTGGCAACAGGCTTGACATATAATTATATATCCTTATCTTAACCTATGGGAAAAGAAACCGTCGGAAGAAACGATCCATGCCCTTGCGGAAGCGGGAAGAAATATAAAAGGTGCTGCATGAGTAAGAACTACGGAGGCCCGGGAAGAGAGAAGATGATTCATTCCAGGCTTCTTCATGAAGTCCTGGATTTCTGCAAGAGGTATTACAGAGAGAGCCTCGATGAAGCCGATGAGATGTTCTGGGGAGACTTTAATCCTGAGGAAGATTTGCCTGATAACTTGCTGGAAATGGCGGATATTAATTTCTGGGAGTGGGTAGTGTACGACTGGTGCCCGGACGGGAAGCGGAATATGGTAGAACTCTATATGGAGAAGGTCGAACAATTTACACCAGATGAAACCAAGATACTGCGTATCATGAAGGAGTCGGTGTTAAGCCTTTACGAGGTTCAGGAGATATTCCCGGAAAAGGGGCTTTTGTTAAAGGATTTGCTGTTGGGCGGAGAGTACGACGTAAAGGAGAAACTTGCGACCGCCGGTCTTAGAAAATGGGGTATCTTTGCCACGAGACTTTTGCGGCTGGATGACGTTTACGTAATGAGCGGATGCATCTACGTTTATCCCAGAAGGACGAAAGAGAACTTAATAAATTCTATCCAAAAGGGTTTCAAAAAGCATAAGAAACTGACCAAACGCGACAGCATGCGCGATTATTTGAAGGGTGTTAGTGAAGTGTTCAATTTTATCCTCTGCGACTTGATACTGCATCCCCAGGAAATAGTACTTTCAACAACAACCGGCGAACAGTTTGTATTATCAAAAGGGATATTTGAAGTAATCGACATCAAGGCCGCCGAAAAAGGGCTGAATTCGATTAAGGACTTTCGCAGGGAGGAAAAAGGTGAGTATGTCTGGCTTGACGACAGGAAGAAGGATCAATCCACAGTACTCGGGACCATAAGGCTCGAAGGCAAGGTACTCACTCTGGAGTGTTTTTCAAAAGAAAGATTGACCAGGGGGAAGAAATTAATAACCGGTAATCTCGGGGAGGCGGTTTCTTACAGGGCTGACACTTACGAAGATGTCTCTGAAGCATCCAGTCGCATAAAAGGAAAAGACTTAGACGATACCGGAGACGACGTTTTCGTAGAAATACCCCAGGATGTATACAATGCCGAGATGAAAAAATACTACGAAAAATGGCTGGATATGAGTATACCTGCATTGGACGATAAGACCCCCCGCCAGGCGTTAAAAACCAAGAAGGGGAAAGAACAGTTGAAGGAATTACTAAGGTATTTCGAATACAAGGAAGATGACAGAAGGAAGAGGGGTAAATCGTATTTTAAGGTAAAATGGTTATGGGATAAACTTGGTTTGGAGCCCGAGGAATAGAAAACGGTTGCCCCGGCTTATCACAGATTCAATCCCAGTCAATAGAAATTTGCAAATAAATGGATATTTGTGTCGAACAGAAATATCAAACTGCTGAAGTCCGGCCAATTTCGGAAACCCCTCATTTTTTTATGCCCGACTCCTCGATACATAGTTCAGAGCCACGGAGCGTACCCTCATCGTGCCCCTGTCGGGTGCTCAAGGAGCCTGAAAAGATACGATCACTTGACACACGGTCAATCTAACCTATATTAATATGGGTCTTGTATAGTTGAATAACGAGGGTATACTGAGCAATGCATTGTCGCTCAGTGTATTCAGCGGATTTGACCTTACAAGAAATCAGGAGGATTTTCTTGGAAGCAAAATACGGCAAATATGTACGGTGTGATC
>WJJO01000467.1 GCA_014729665.1 Caldifarciminota bacterium | reverse complement strand
GACAGCGGCCTCGTATTCCTTGAATTTGAAATAGAGCTTTGCAGACTCAAGTTCCTTGCGGGCAAGTTTGTCTGCAATCCTTGAAAGGAGCCTTCGTGCATCGTCTGCGAACTCGGAATTCGGATACTTATTCACGAAGCTTTCGGCTTTCTTTTTCGCATTCAACGTTAGAACCTGTTCCTTGTAGTATGGTTCGGATATTTCGAATATTGACTCGGCGGTTCTGATGTGTGCCTCTTCGGCAAATTCCGAACCCGGAAACTGCTTATAGCAGAACTCGAATTCGACCGACGCCTCCTGGAACCTTTCCAGTTTGAAATACGAGGAGGCAAGATAGTATTGGGCTTCTACGATTTCAGCCGTTGCCGGGTAGTTCAAAACGTAGTAATCCAGATAACGAATTGACTGTCTGAAATCCTCGCTGATGTAGGCTTGCTTACCTAAAAGGAATAGACTATCGGAATCCAGCGATTCCGGCTTCGGCCTCTTGCCGTATACCGAAACCGAAAGAAGAGAAACTGAGATTAAGATGGTTGCGAAAAACCGTTTCATTCAACCTCCTCTCCGAGCAAGGTAAGCCGGTCCCTTGCTCGTTGAATAAGCGCGCGGGATGCGTTGACGCTGAGTTTTAACACCTCACGATAGGCTTCCTTGGCCCCTTCAATATCACCGTTCTTGAACCTTATCTCTCCTGCGAGGAAGAAGATATCATCCCGAAGCATTGGGGAGAGAGGCACCTGTAAAACCCTCGTCATGATTAAATCAGCACTGTCCAGAACGCCGCGGTGCAGCAGGTCCTCTGCATATTTGTATCCGTTCTGACAGTATCGTGATTCAAGATAGTAGTGATGTTCGTGCATTGCCTGTTCTGTAGCAAGGAATGCGTCTCCGGGATCACCCATCCGTTCGAGTAGCTTAATCAGTTTTTCCCAGGTTAAAGCCCTCGTGGTTGAGTCCTTAAGTGAATTTAGCGCCCTTCTGTAGTAGTGGACGGCACGTCCAACCTCTCCATATTTGGTGTAAAGCTCTCCCATCAATACGTACGCATTGCTCATGTCGATTGCAGGGGATATTCTCATCGCTTCCTCCAGGCACTCTATGGACAATTCGCGTTTCCCGACCTTACCCAATTCGATACCCCTGTTACGATAGGCCAGGGCTACGGAATCCCGATAACCTTCATCCATCTGAAGAAGCTGGCTGAAATGTAGCTCCGCCTCCGGGAGGTTCATGTGGCCCAGGTATACGCGACCATAAAGGTAGTGTGCCCTCGGTGGAAGTTCATCGTGTTTTTTTGTTAGAAGATCCAGTTTATGCAGTGCGTCTGTAAAGTTGCGTTCTTCGAGGTCTTTTTCCACATCGTTCATGGTTTTATCGACATTTCCTCCGCTACAGCCGATTAGAGCAAAGACCACGAGGATAGCCGGTAGTATTGAACAGGTCTTGAGTTTTGCTAATGGGGTTCGTATTAGACTCATCCGTTTTGCTTTCATTTTTTTCCCTTCTCTGACAGTTTGTTAAAGAAGATCTTGAGGATACCGGCCAACTTGGGGGCAATCCGGGCCGCGCTTCGATTTATATCTTCGGCTGTTTCGGCCTTAGGCTTCCGGGGTTCATAGACAGCCTTGTTCGATACGACCGAGATTCCTACAACCTTTACCCCAAGCCACACCGCGACGATTACTTCGGGCACCGTAGACATCCCTACGAGATCCGCACCGATAGAGCGCATGAAACGAAGTTCGGCGGGTGTCTCAAGGCTGGGACCTTGAACGGCAACGTAGACGCCCTTATGGAAGGGGATATTGCTTTCAAGGCAAGCCCCCTCGAAAAGCCTTGTTAGATGAGGATCGTAGGCCTGACTCATGGCAGGAAACCGGGATCGGTGATCCTCATCGGTTATCCCTCGCAAGGGATTGGTTCCCATCAGGTTTATATGATCTGTAATAATTACAATATCACCTGTCGCGTAATCTACGTTTAATCCGCCTGCCGCGTTAGTAATAAACATACTGTCTATACCCAGGGCTTGCATGACCCTGAGTGGATAGGTAACTTCCTTGATGCTGTAACCTTCGTAATAGTGAGGTCTTCCCCGCATAACGGCAATCGGGTAGTCGGCGAAACGTCCGATAATTAATTCCCCTTCATGAGTCGGTGCTGTCAGTGTGGGGAAGTGTGGGATGTTGGAGTAGGGGATAGTTACAGCCTCGGCCAGTTCACCTATCGCTTTACCCAGACCCGTTCCTATGACAACCAGACCCTTCGGCTGCGTGTCAGTTGTCGAACGTATGAACTTTATGCTTTCTTCGATTTGCTGTTTCATCCCCGATAATCTCCTTGTTTATCTATCGGACGTATTCATGCCCGTGATTGATTCGTTCCTGTAGATATTCCTAAATCCGCACTAGAGCCCAGTATTAGAT
>WJJO01000047.1 GCA_014729665.1 Caldifarciminota bacterium | reverse complement strand
GCATCATGGTTTCTCAGGTAATCAGCATAATCTTCACATGAAGGCCCGCTTAGACTCTCAGGATCAGGTAATTCTAGTTGGTTATTTACGTCGTTAGCATAACATCCTGCTCCATCGTATGGGCAACTACCCATAGTACCGGGTTGCAATGGATATTCTAGTCCGAATCCTGCACTTGCCGTGGTAGCTGTCAGAAGGATGGTAAACAGACCTATCGTGAAACCTTTACGCATAATAACCTCATTATTTAGGCTATGCTTTTTTTGTGGGCCGCCTTATCCTCGCGGTCTCCACCTGGTAGACCACACTTATAAGCGACCCTCAACCTAATTATAGTGAAATTTCAAGGCTTGTCAAGTGTTTGGCCTTGTATCTATGTGTTATAGCGTATAAATTCTAAATCAATACCTGTAAGCTCAGTGGATTAATAACTATACCCAATATTTTAAGTTGTCATTTATTAGCTTGTCTCGAACCGCTCACGGCATGCGACTGACGGCAAGAGGGATTGAACCACAGATTGACACAGATTTCCTATGGAAAAGGTTTTAGCAAGTTCTTCATCTGTACAACTTACCTTGCTGGTTTTTTTACGCTCTGTGTCTCGGAGCCTCTGTGGTTACTTTAAGCTTCCTTTAGTCGCCGCTTCGCGTCTGACAATCTCCCTAGTGGAGCGGGCGATGTGAAAGTCCCGAAGGAAATTCCGCAAATCAACACACTTTACAGGTTATCGCGGGTTACTTGACCCGTATCTCTTCCAGTTCAAGGCTGCGGTCTATCCAGGCCTTGGCAAGGAACAGAAACCACACGCTGGGGTCTATGGGTATCATCGAGAAGGCGTAGGCGGCATCCTCGGGCTGGTGGCGTATCAGTTGGGCGTACATGAACACCTTGAACGGAACATCCTCGAGCCCTGAATCCTCCTTGTTCACCTCCACAACGTAGGCGAACTTGAAGCGTTCGTCCGTGTGAAAACGCTCCTGGTTCTCGATATCGTCTGCAAGCCTGTCTTCCGAGTCCGCTATCTTCATCCCGTAGAAGCTGATGTCGCGAAGCGGGAAATCACGTCCAAGAAGCGTTCCCCGGTGCAGGGTTTCAATCTCGTCGAAGTTGTAAATCTCGAGCGCTATATTCCTATTCTCTCTCACGCAGAACCTGAAGCTGGAACGCTTGGTCAATGTAACCGATTCCGAGTTTATGCGCAGGAAATCGAGGAACCTCTCGAAGAGTTCCGGATTATACAACCCTTCCTTGAGTGCGTCCCGTCCGTTGGAGGAGTGCTTCATCCGTTTGACGATAGCCCCGGCATCGATGTAGCGTGCAAGTGCCGAGTAGCGGCGGCCCTCGGTTATAGCAAGGAAGCTGTCCGCTAAGGCAATTATCTGCGCCTCGAACGGCGGGTTATCCTTATAAGGTGTATGGTGATATTTGACCCCGTCAAGGATACGGTCAATCAACTCCTTATCCTTCTTAAAGTAGCCTTGCTCGATGTTTTTCATGCTGAAAAGATTCCTGCAGAGGATGTAGCTGTTTGCAGTGTGTTCGTTAATCAACCTTCTTTCGTTATCGGTGAAATCTTCACCGTTTGCCTCAAGGATGTAGTTCGGGATAAGGCTCTTGCCGATATCGTGAAAAAGGGCGGCAACCGGCAGTGTAACCTCTATCCTGTCGGCTAAGTCCTGAGGAATACCGTTCGATTTCTTGAGGAACTTAAGGAAGGCGGTTGCAAGGAACATGGTATTGACCGAATGGTTCATGTGCTGCATCTTGTAGTCGGAAAGATACTCCCCGAAGGTCCGCATAGCCTTCATGGGTGGTCCTGTTTTCTTTGTACTCTTACCGCGGGTTCCATAAAAAACATCCTTACTTATCTAGAGCCGATAATTTAACTAAGTAATATTACAGCGTATTAACCATATTGTCAAGCGCCGTAACCAAAGGGATTATAAGATTGTAACTCCCCCTGGTCGTTACCCTCCGGAGTAAATCCCTCTGGTCGTTACCCTCCGGTTCGAGACTGGAAGATTTAAGATTATTAGATGGTTACTCCCTGCGGTTAAAGATTTGAAGATTACTCCTCCAGTTATTAGGTGGGAGATAAGATATACCGTGATTTAATATACTGAGACCACTAAGGTCATTGAGCCGGGGAATCGGTTAATACTTCATCTCTGTTTGCTTTGTGTTCTTTGTGGTTAGTACTCAACTGCGGTCAGCGGTGAGTGGTCGGCGGTCAGCGGATAAAAGGGTTGACAACCTATCAAGTTGGACTAAGCTTAGAACTCAATAAGACATGAAACTAGTACATCTACTCGAACCTTCCAGGGTTTTCCCCCAAATGAAGGCAATGAATCTGGAGGAAGCGATAAGGATGCTCGTGCCTCGAGTGCAGAAGGACTGCTCGACCGAGGGCCGCAAGTGCCTTATCGAGGAGGTCCTCGACAGGGAGCGGCTCTCATCGACCATCGTAGGGCACGGTTTTGCACTCCCGCATGCAAGGTCGGATGAGGTTTCCGAGCTGACCATCGGTCTGGGTGTTTTCCCCGGGGGATTGGATGAACCTACACCCGACAATAAACCGCTGAAGATCGTATTCCTGCTCCTGGAACCCAAGAGGGTTTCAAAGCTCTACTTGAAAACACTCGGGGTGCTTGCCCGTCTGGCCCAT
The DNA here is from genome assembly GCA_014729665.1 of Caldifarciminota bacterium. Lineage (GTDB taxonomy): Bacteria > Hydrothermota > Tepidihabitantia > B3-TA06 > B3-TA06 > WJJO01. Next base: position 3,546 of record WJJO01000047.1, on the reverse strand, counting down.
ACCGAAGGTATAGTTGACAGTTTATCGAGTGCGAAAACCTCCCAGGAGATTATCGATGTAATAGCCGAGACAGGACTTACCGTTACCGAACGTCTGACCGCTGGGGATATCGCGCGCAGGGTGGAGCCTGTACGTCAGGGTATGACCTTAAAGCAGGTTGCAGACCTTTTTTTCAGAAACGATATCCTGACCCTGCCCGTCGTCGACAACAATGAGGAGGCCGTCGGTGTTGTCCGCTGCTCCGATCTTCTGGGTTCTGCGATGCCCGAGTATACCAAGATGATAGGGGATTTGGGTTTCCTTTCCGAGTTCGAACCGTTCGACAGGTTCCTGCACGAAGAAGACAAGATGCTCGTCGATTCTATCGTATGTGACGATTTCATCGAGGTCGATGAGGCTGCATCGATAGTGGAGATAACGAGCCTTCTCCTGCATCATGAAGAGAACGCCCTGGTCGTAACCAAGGAAGGTAACTATCTGGGAATGGTTTCCATACGCTACATAATCACCAAGGTTATGCGAACCTGATCCTATGCCCGCAGAAAATCTCATAAACGCAGCGCCTTCATGGCATCCCTGGGCTGCCGGCGCTATATTCGTAGCCTGCTACATAGCAATCGCTTCGGAGAAGATAGATAGAACCATCGTAGCCCTGGTCGGCGCCGCGCTGATGCTCATCGTCGGGCTTATCGACCAGTCCAATGCCTTCAAGCACATCGATCTCAACGTTATCCTGCTTCTTGCAGGGATGATGATAATCGTGAATATAGTCAAGCGCTCCGGTCTTTTCGAGTGGATGGCAATATCTACGGCCAAGCTAACCGGAGGCAGACCCGTTCTGCTCCTGGTTACGCTGTCCCTGGTCACGGCGGTAACCAGCGCATTCCTGGATAACGTAACAACCATGATGCTTATAGGGCCCATGACCCTTCTTATCGCGGATGCATTGCATATTGATCCTATTCCCCTCCTTTTATCAGAAACCATGGCCTCCAATATCGGCGGGACGGCTACCTTGATAGGCGATCCGCCCAACCTTCTCGTGGGCAGTGCGGCAGGACTGAGCTTTGCAGATTTCATCGTCAATATGGCGCCACTCGTATTTTTCGCACTCGTCATATTCCTTCTCATGGGAACCGGGCTTTTCGGAAGGCCGCTTCGAAAAACACCGCCCAAGGTTTCCGCCTTAGCGACCTTAAGACCCCGTAAGGCGATAAAGGACAAACCGCTTTTATGGAAATCCGTTGCAGTACTCGTGGTCGTATTCGTTATGTTCGCTATCCACCATACCATACATCCCTACCCGCAGCATCCGGGCAGGCATATGGAGCCTGCAACGGTTGCCTTAGGGGGGGCTGCTTTACTCCTCCTTATCTCCTCACTTCCCCCCAGGAAAGAAGGGTCTTCCCAACCGATTGAAACTCTTCTGGCAGAGATTGACTGGCCTACCCTCTTCTTCTTTATCGGTATGTTCATCATGATTGCAGGGTTAGAGACAAGCGGTGTTCTGGGTGCTATACTGCATCTTTTAACATCTATTACAGGTGACAGCATCTTCCTTGCGTCGATGATTATCATGTGGTCTGCTGCACTATTGACCATGGTTACCTCCGCGGTTCCGTTCGTTCTGGCCATGATACCTGTTATCGGCAGCCTCATTCAGTCAATTAATGCCGGACTCCAAAATCCGCTTCCACAGGGATTCACAAACGTTCTGTGGTGGGCTTTAGCCTTTGGCGCGTGTCTGGGGGCTAACGGAACATTCATAGGTTCGGCCGCTAACATGGTCGTTGTCGGAATTTCGAACAAATCGGGCCATAAGATAACCTTCGGAAGGTTCTTGAAGAAGGGACTTCCGGTAACGCTGGTATCCCTTGCAGTTGCCAGTCTTTACTTATGGCTCAGGTTCTTCGTACTCGAATGGTACCCTAAGACGGGTGGGTGATGGGCCCTGAGATACCCGTAATTACCACCGAGGGATGGATTGCCTTAGGCATATTCGTAGCAAGCTATATAGCGATTGCGGTAAATAAATGGGACCGTTCGATGATAGCGGTGGTCGGAGCAACATTGATGCTTGCCGTGGGCCTTGTCGATCAGGATTTCGCCTTCGGCAGGATAGACCTGAACGTAATCCTGCTTCTGGCAGGGATGATGGTCTTCGTTAACATAATAAAACGTTCAGGCCTTTTCGAGTGGCTTGCCCTCACGGTGGCCAAGGGCACCGGAGGCCGTCCGACGCTTCTTTTAGTGACATTGCCTGTAGTCACCGCTGTTACATCGGCTTTCTTAGATAACGTCACCACGATGATCCTTGTTGCTCCCATAACACTCGTTATAGCCAACACCCTCCGGATAGACCCTGTACCGCTCCTTCTGGCCGAGACCATGGGGTCCAATATAGGGGGTACGGCAACCCTTGTGGGCGATCCTCCCCATATGATGATAGGAAGTGCGGCGGGTTTGAGTTTTAATGATTTTCTCAACCATATGTCACCGGTGGTGATACTAATACTTGTAGCCTTCGTTCTTATGGCAAATTTCACCTTTGGGAGGAAGCTGCGCCAGGCACCATCACATGTCGAAGGTTTGGCATCACTTACACCTAAAAAAGCAATAAGGGATAAGTACCTCCTATGGAAATCGATCATTGCACTCGTCGTCGTCCTCGTGCTCTTCATGCTTCACGAGGTTTTTGCCCAGCACCTGGGTTTCGAGTTACGTCCTGCAACCGTAGCACTCATAGGCGCGACCCTGCTTTTGATAGGCTCGCAGATTCCGCCGAAGAAGGGTAAACCGGACTCGATGGAGGTGCTTTTAGCCGAGGTCGACTGGCCGACGCTTTTTTTCTTCATAGGTATGTTCGTGATGGTCGCAGGGCTCAGGGCAAACGGCGTAATCGACGTGCTTGCACATTTTTTAATAAACCTGACGGTCGGCAAACCTCTTCTTACCGCCTTGATAGTACTTTGGGGTTCGGCTGTAATGACCATGGGTCTTTCTGCAGTACCGTTCGTCGTTACTATGATTCCCGTTATCAAAAGCCTCGAACTGCAGGGTTTAGGAACCGTAGAACCTTTGTGGTGGGCGCTTTCTCTGGGCGCGGCGCTGGGGTCTAACGGCACGTTCATTGGTTCTGCGGCGAACATGGTCGTTATCGGGATATCCAACCGGTCAGGGCATCCCATAAGCTTCGGTGAGTTCACTAAGAAGGGACTGCCAATAACCGTAGTTTCACTCATCTTGTCCAGCCTTTATATCTGGCTAAGGTACTTCGAGCTGGAGTGGTATTAACCTTAATGCTTCTTTTTCGGACTGCGTCCGGAAAAAACCGCAGTTTACTAAGAAATAACTACTCGTATCCTGTAATCCAACTCCCCAGTTAGTAAATCGGAAAAACCTAAATAATATGGGTCTTGTATAGTTGAATAACGAGGGTATACTGAGCAATGCATTGTCGCTCAGTGTATTCAGCGGATTTGACCTTACAAGAAATCAGGAGGATTTTCTTGGAAGCAAAATACGGCAAATATGTACGGTGTGATC
>WJJO01000466.1 GCA_014729665.1 Caldifarciminota bacterium | reverse complement strand
CCTTGAACCTGCCGCATCCTGCAGAAATCATCAATAAAACAAAGGCAATCGTAAGACTCTTCTTCATTCTATCCTCCAGATTAAATCTTCGCCAATACACGTTCTGCAAGGGTACGGCGGCGTCTGTATATCTTATCCTTCTTTGGAAGTCTCAGAAGCATGCGTTCCAGCACCGGTGCGGCATGGCGCATCTCATCTGACGCCTGGGGAAGTTCGATATCCAGAAGCGCAAGAAGCGTGTAGTATAAGGGGAAAGCACGCCATCTGCCGTTTTCCAGCCGCCGCTGCTTGAGTGTTTTAAGACCCTGGGTCAGGAGCTTCTCCGGATTTCTGATGTTGCCCACTACGGCGTGTCTCCACATCGCGGGTGTACAGGTTCCGCAGCAGTAGGTGCCTTTTTGATATGCGTAATCATCCAGCCTTTTCTGGATACCTGCGGTAGCCTCGTCAAGGGCTTTCGCTGCCTTGTTGCTCTTAACTCCCAGGATATGCAGTGCCCGGCAAGCCTCCTCACCCAGAATGTGGGCGGTAGCCGCCTTTGAGTTTATCCCTTCACCCGTAAACAGCCTGGCGCCGGAATTGAAATCGCTGGTTGTAGGGGCGAACATATCTGCATACGCGCCTTCCTTGCCGTGACGCGAGGTAATCCAGGCCGCAGCTTCATGCATCTGGGTGGGGGTAATCTTCTCGCCGAAGAAAAATGCGTGATTTAAGGCATCAATTGTCTTACCAAGACTTGTGGTATATATCAGCTTCATATTTCTCCTCCATGAAGTTTTGATACAATCTTACGTGAGTTTTTTATTTGTGCAACTTCACTGACCAGGAATTAATAAAAAAAGACCCGCATCTGCGGGCCTTCAATTTTACTTCTTTTACTCTATTTACCTGTAACTTACACTCAGACTCCCGTAAAACCTTCTCGGTGCCGTAGGATAATCCAGATCGTCAACGCCCCCGAAATGCGCAGGTGTCCGGTCATCGAGCAGGTTGCGCACACCGACCTCAATAGCCAGTATATGGAACAGCTTCTGTGAGACCGAGGCGTCTATCTTGAGAGAAGGCTCGATGGTCTTCTCCGCAATCCCGATGTCGGGTGCGGCGGACCAATCGGCATAATAGTTGATTCTTTCGCCCGCCCAGGCTGCGTCCGCCGCAATCTTACCGCCTTTCCAGGCGCGAACTGCCACAGAACCCTTGACGGTCATCGCCGGAACATATGCCGCCTTCCGGGTAACGGTATCTTTCTCGATTACCGGGTTCCACTCGGTATCGTAGCCGGAGTAGGTCAAAATCTCCCTTGTTTCGGTAGCGTGATTGTAAGCCAGACCCAATGATCCTGAAACAACGCTTTCAAATACTTGCCAGCCTGCGGAAAACTCTCCGCCCAGGATGGTTACCCGGTCAACGTTAGCTGGTTTCCAGAAGCCTGCCGAATCAGGATTCCAGGAGATCATGTCCTTTAGGTCTTTCCAGGAGCCTGCCGCGGTAAAAACCAGACAATCCACCGGGGTTACGTTCGCAGTCAAGGCGGCGCTTTGCCCGCGCTCGGGAATCAGGGTGGAGTCTCCGCCGGTGAAAGCGTCTGTAGGCCAGTACAAGTCGTTGAAGGTCGGAGCCCTGAACGACTGACCGTAGGCGGCTGAGAGATTGAGAATCTCCGGGACCGCCTCTACTGCAAGTCCTCCCTCAGGGGAGATGAATGTCCCGTAACCAGAAGAGTTGTCCAGCCGAACCGCAGCTGTCGGGGTAAAAAATCCCAGGTTTCCTATTGCTTCAAGCCACGTGCTGAGCTGGAGATCTGAAGCCTCCCAGATTGTATCCCTGACAACGGTGGAAGTATTGCTGTCAGTGGCTACTTGTGCGCCTTCAAAGCGTTCGCTTATGACAGATAAGCCGCCTGCAACAATCAGGTATTCCCCGATCCCGGCGTTAACCTGCAGGTCCGCGCCCAGCCTTAGATCCTTATAATCATCAGTCTCTTCGGTAGTGTAGGTTGTGAAGTCAGGATTATACCCCAGGTACTTGAAGTTATAGTAAAAAACCTGGTTGACTGCGAACAGGTTCAGCTTAGTCGAGAACCTGTCTCCGAACGTCATGGATACATCGAGATTGCCGGAGGCGATATCGTCTGTCTGGTTGTCGAAGAGAGAGGTGACAGTAGAATCGCCGAACGTCGGAACAACGAAGGCCGAATCTGTAGTATCAGGCAACGCCCCGGGAACACCCAGGTCCCTGTGTACGTAGCCAACTCCCAGCTTGATGAAAAGGGGATCAATCGGGTTCAGCCACAGTTGAGCTTTGCCGTTGCAGCGTGTTACGTCATCATTTGCCCGGAATCCGGGGTTGGTCAGGCAGGAGCCTGAGGCTCCCGCTCCGAAGATGCCGAAGCTGCCTGCGGCGCTCACACCGGTATTGATACCTAACTGATCGGTGGTTGTAAAACTTGCCGTAAGACCGTCTTTTCGGGAAGGGATCACGTTGATTACCCCTCCGATTGCCGCAGAACCGTAAAGAGCCGACAACGGGCCTTTGACTATCTCGACCCTGTCTCCGGGTGCAAGGGGTATCAGTGACAGGTCTATTACCCCGTCCCTGCGCGTATTAAGGGGGATTCCGTCCTCGAGTATTAACACCCTGGCTGCCGGAACCCCGGCAAGTATAGGGAATGAGGTGTAACCCTGAGAACCGTAAGAGCGGACATCAGCTGAGGTAACCTTATTCAGGATAGATGCCAGGTCATCAAGGTTTGAGGTTTCTATAACCTCGACCGGCCAGGCTGATTCATCCGATGGCAGCCAGAGTCTGGTTGCCGTAATCACAACCGGCGGCATAAGGTAGGGATCTTCATGTGTACCCGAACCTTGTGCAAAAAGCAAGGATGCAAGCAAAAGTGTCGTCACTTCGCCTCCAAGTTGTGGGCATTGCAGAAACCCATACTTGCCCTGCCCCGGAGCAAGCACGGTGGGATTTAACGACGGATAGGTCTCCTGGCTTACGGATCATTCTCGGCTCCCGGCCTTCCCGCTTGCCTTTGAGCGACAAGTAGTGGCCTGATAGTCCCGGGGAGCGTCGTCACCGAATACAGTGGCGGCACCGCGGCCGATTCTCACGGCCTTCCCTGACTTCCGCCGTCAGTAAAGTAATTCCAGATTGTCAGGATATGATACGGGGGAGGTGGGCGTTGTCAAGTAAAACGATTATAATTTCTGTAGAGCTAAGATAGTTTTGTCTAAGCTTGGTGAGTTTTTTCTTGCCCTTTCCGGATTCCATTGCTCCATGACAAATCGTGATAACTGACCATTGTAGTCTCGTCCCCTTTTCGCAGTCTCACCTGAAGGTGGAATAGATTCCCTGATGATTTTCTTTCGGGATTTACGAGCGACAACCATTATCAACTCAGGTGTTTTATCTATAGTTTCAGATTGGACAGGTATGCGGTTAAGACCTACATTCAAGAAATCTGCAATTGCTTCTCTATCTGCAAGAAGCCATGCTTCTACTTGCCTAACGGCGATCCGAAGTAAAAGATGAGGATTCCTTTGCGGTAACCAATCGTTTATAAGGATTGGAGGGCATTCGTCCGTATCAAGATCGACGAGAACCAAAAAAGGGAGTATATGTGCTGCTTGATTATACTTATTGATTCGTTTCTGAATTTCACTCCTTCCACCCAATTGTATAACTCTTCTGATATCAATTTTAGACGCATAGGTCGAAATCAATTTCTTTGAAACAACGTTATCCAAATTCCCTTCGATCACCAACATAATATAGTCTATTCTCATTTAAACAGATCGAGTTTCTCCAAGTCCTCAGGTTTTGTGCTGGGAATCACCGCTTCTGCAACGGAAATCCCCACTTGAAGTAAAGTTCTTATCTCTTCCTTTTCTGAAGCGACTTGGACTTCAGTTCCCTCAGAACTTGGATAAAGCATTAATACTTCACTTCCATCAATACCCTCATCAGAGAGTAACTTGTTACTGTGAGTACTTACAATTATTTGCCTACGTACTTTTCTCTTTTGTTGGATACGATACATT
>WJJO01000465.1 GCA_014729665.1 Caldifarciminota bacterium | reverse complement strand
GTATAGCATGGATTCGGGTACACCGAGATTTGCCGGCCTGCTGAATCAGAAGACTGGGGGAAGGTTAAAAGCGATACTCCCCCGCCTTCCGTTCCTATTGCAAGACGCCCTGTTCGATCCGTATCCAGCCAGGTGTAGGGGAATCCTGAAATGAGCGGACTGTTTTCAGCCGAGACTCTCTGCCAAAGGGCTGTAGACGTATCATAGGCAGTACCTGCAGGATCATAAACAACTAAACCCTTGTTACGGGTCAAAAAGTAGAACCCGCCCCATGGGTCCCTGTCCACTGCCCTGAAATCATTCTCCGGTATCTGGTTGTTATTCTCCGTATCGTACCAGTCGATGCCCTCCTGGTCGAGGTGAAAAACTCCCTGGCTTGTAGCGCCCCACAGGCCCCCTGAACCGTCAAGTTCTATATCCCAAACCGTTCTATCCGAGATCTCATAATCGATTTCTCCCAGCCCGGGAGAATCCTGTAAATCTTCGCTGTGCAGAACGATTAGCCCCGCCCTCGAAGCAAACCATACGTTACCGTCGCTATCGAACTTCATCGAATACACATCCCCGTAAGGCCAGGGGATCTCTGCCTCAACCCCGCTTAGATCGGCCGATACTACACTAATCAACTCGTTGGTTCCGAAATGAGCCGCCCAAATCCGGTCGTAGGGATCGACCGCAAGCCAGGAAAGGATGTTCCTGTCCGAACCTTCTCCCCAATGATACTCTTCCCACCCTTCAGTTAAAGGATCGAAACGGAAAACGGCATGCTTTGCCCACCAGCTTCCAAAAACTACCCTCCCGCGGGAATCTGAGTCGACTACGAAGGAAGACGCATCGAAACCTACCGTATCATCGGAATACTCGATACTGTAGTAGTAGTTCTCCCAGGACCCCTCAGGGGTATACCTGCTTACCCCGGTATGAGATTGAATGAAGTGGGTAACCCAGAGATTCTCGTTGTCATCGAGGAATACTAACCTTGAAATGTTAGAAGAAAGACCACCAACCTCAAAACCCTCGTAACCCTGTGATACGTCCCATACGATTAAACCATCCCCCTGATACTGGTTGTTCCCGGAGCCTATCCAGACCCTGCCCCATTCATCACACTCTATCACCTGTAGGTACCTTGACCAGTGTGGGTCTTTACCATTCGGTACGTCTACCCAAAACCCGAGACTATCAAGGGTTTCATCCGATTCAATCCATCGAAGAAGCCTTTGGTATAACCCTGAACCACCTGTAAACGTAACGTATACAGTGTCTGCGGAGTGCGCCAACGAGGTCAGGTGAATAGATGTATCCGGTATGTCGAATAAACCTTCGAATCCCGCTTCGGTGCCCCTGTATCTCTCTACGCCGTCGGGAATCAAAACATCGACCGAATCCTGACAATTGATATCCCTCACGCTCGAATTCAATAAAACGGAGGCCTCGTCGGTATCCGGAGTATATCGAATAAGCCCTGTTTCCGAACCAATCCATAGATCGCCTGCAAACCAGGAAACAACCCTTCCCGGTTTGTCGGCCAAATCCACCGGGAGGCAGAGGATATCGTCCCCAAACTCCGCAGGTGTTCCGTTGATATCTATCAGAAAAACCCCATTCCCGGTACCCACGGCAAGTGTATCCGATGCGAAATCGAGAGAGAAAACGGTATCCTCAATGGATGAATAAGGGATAATCTCATCCTTGGAAGGATCGTATAGCGCCAGACCGCGGTCTGTCCCGGCCCATAGGTATCCATTCGGAAGCAGTTCCAGTGATCTGCAGGTATTATGCGGCAGACCTTCTATGTTGGTATACGATTCTGTGAACGCCGAATCGTCGATAGAGAAGAAGTGAAGACCTCCGTTCGTAGCACACCAGGCGCCATTCTCCAAAGGCTCTATATCGTATATATGGTTTGCATTGAGCAAACTCTCCCATTTAACCTCACCTAAATCGATACCGGAGACGAGTATTGTCAGAATTAAAAACATCATCTCTCCCTTCTGCGGTCATAAAATCCGCACGGCAGATATTTTCTAAAATTATTCCTTCTCACCGGACAAGAAGGTTTATAACCTCGCCTTACTCGAGTTTATCAAGGGCCTCCTGGGCCCTTATCCCGAATGCATCATCCGGTCCCCTTGCGTTTATTATAGCCTTAAAAATCACCTTTGCATCCTCGGGCCTGCCGAGTTCGGTATAGCCCACCCCGGCCTGAAACCAGCACTCAAGACCCCATTGATTCTGGGGATACTCCTCATGACACTGAAGGAAAACGGATACGGCCCGTTCAAGATGTTCATCGTCGAGGAAAGCCGCATAGGTTCGTCCGGTTGAGTAGAGAAGGTAAGGCCGCTGTTCGGTAACCAGGGGTAAGGCCCGTTCCAGGAAGACAATCGACCGCTCAAGATAAGAGATGGATCTGTAATAACCCGCCGCGTGATATGAGGTAACCCCCATCTCCAGATACCATCTCCCCCGATCCTCCGATGAGGTCGCCTCCTGCGCTAAAAGCTCAAAGTACTCCAGCGCTTTATCGAATTGGCTTCTGGTTTTTTCCATCTTGGCCATATTCAGCAAGGCGTCGTTTCTCAAATCCGGATACTCGAGCACCAGCCTGTAGTACCTTGATGCGCTGTCATACTCCTCCTGAAGATGATAGAGTACACCCAGCTTCATGTACGCCTGCCCTCGAAACTCGCTTCCCGGAAAGTTCGATACCAATCCCTTTAAGGTTTGAACGGCTTCATCCTCCAGCCCCTGTCTCGCTGCCGAAAGACCTTTATAGTAAACGAACTGATCGTTCATCCACAGGGAACGCACATCCGAAAGCTCATCAAGCACACTGTCGGCCTCCTCGGTGCGACCTTCGGTCAAAAGATGAGCCACCTTCTCCAAAAGCAGGGGCGATTGATCCCCGCCGCTGCGGAGATCGAGTCTGTACCAGAGTGAATCGGCCTGGGCAAATTTACCTGCCCGGTAAAGTGCGGTGACCAGCTGAGCCATAATCAAGGTATCGTCCGGATTCTGCTCGTGCAACTTCCACAAGGTCTCCAGGGCGCTACCCATCGCCGCCGTATCACCTACGGCCTGTATCTTCATCTGGGCTATAATGAAATCTGCGTTGGCCACCAACACCGAATCCCTGCCTTCGGCGCTCAAACGCTCCAACTGATGCAAACCGAGACTTTCGTACCCGGCTAACCTGGCGCCTACCCCTGACCAGTAAAGGAACTCGTCCTTCCGGTCTGCAGGTCGAGAATGAAGGAATCCCTGGATATCTTCAGCTCCTACATCCTCGCACTGAACCTTAGCTACGTACCTGTAAAACCTTATGTCCTCAAGGTATTCTTTATCTTCTATGAGACCGGCAAAATAATCCAATTCGGAATATCGCTCCAGTTCGAATATCAAATCCAATACTTCCTCCCAGATATCGGTAGGGACCGCAGGAAGCCCGGAAACCATCTTCTTGTAAAGTTCAAGGGCCTCTTCGCCCCTTCCCCTTCCCTTCTCCAGCAAAGCCAGCTCACGCATTGCCCTAAAGTACAGCGTATCTTCAGAAGCCACCGAGCATATTAATTTATACTTCACCGCCGCATCCGACGTATCACCCTGAGCAAGTGACAGTCTTGCAAGTTCATACAAAGCCGGGTAGGTATACCGGCTTCTATCCCCGGAGCTGTAAAGGATCTCCCACCCGTTCCTGGCCGCCGCGGTATCACCCCTGGAAAGCTCCACGTAACCCATGAGAAACCCTATTTCATCTGCGTACTTGCCCTTAATATTCCCCTCCAGATGTTCCCTAAGATAATAATGAGCCTGATCAACCTTCTTCAAGGGATCGCGCACCTCGGTAACAAAAAGCCGGTATAAAGCCTCCTCAATCAACGTATCTTCCGGAAACTGCCAGTATAGATTCTGGTAGCGTTCCCTTGCCCTATCAAGGTGCTTGATCTTTCCGTCCCTGTTATAAAGGCGCTCGTAAGCCAGTCCCGAGTAATAGAAAGCCAAAGGTGTCTGAACCGTATCCAGAAACTGAATAGCCCCCTCGTAGTCCTTTGCATCCTCGAAAAGGATCCTGCCCTTCTCAGAAGATGTGGAAGCATTGAGGAACTTCTTCAGTGCCGCTTCCGGATCTTTGATCTTAAAGTTCCGGATTAACTCCGCTTCACGGGCAGCCTCACCCCTCTCCGATGCAAAAGGCGCATCCGCCAGGAAATCCTCATACGCGACCAGGGCCTCCTCAGATCGCCCCTGGAATTCAAGAAACCTCGCTTTTCGCAACATCTGGGACGCCCTTGAGAACCGGTTGGAGAAGAGAAACATTTCGTATAAAACGTACTCGTTGGCCTCGGCAAGATTCTCCATCCCGCGTACGTATTCGGAGTAATTCCGAAAACTAGCCTCCTCCAGTGCACCGGCTTCAAAATCTTCACCGCTAAGTAACCGGACCCTGGCCCTGGTGGCACGATGGGAAGGCGAAAAGGATAAGGCCTTTGCGGCCTCAAAGGTCTTTGCAGCGTCCCTGTTCTCCCCCAGGGCAGCGTAGCATTCGGCCATGGGCAAAGCCGCGTCATACCTGCGGCGGTCCAGGGCTACATTATAAAACCCTATTGCATCCTCATATAAACTGAAAGCATTGAAAAGGTCACCCAGGGTTAGGGCCTCAACCGCCGTGATACCCGCCATATCCGAAATCCCCAATCCGGTCTCAAGCGAGGTAAGACTGTCTCCCTGTGATACCGAAAACTCCAGAAGAAGCCGTCTTATCTCCTCGGCTGCATCAGGACATATCTTCTCCAGATCGGTGATGTAGGTACCGACCAGATCCCCGCGCTCTTCAGATATCAACACCTTGGCGCCGAGGAGCCTGAGGCTGCAATCGTCGATACTCATATAGACATCACGCATCTTCTGATAGGATTCATTCTTCTCCAGGGCCTCTGCAAGGTGCACCTTGGTCTCCTGGGTCAGCGCCAACCGGGGGTTCGCCGAAAAGTAGGCGTAAGCCTTATCTACCTGGTTGAGTTCAAGG
>WJJO01000464.1 GCA_014729665.1 Caldifarciminota bacterium | reverse complement strand
CTCGGTGGTTGTTATACTTGCATGCCCAAGCATCTCCTGTACCGCGCGCAGGTCGGCGCCGCCTTCCAGAAGATGTGTCGCGAAAGAGTGACGGAAGGTATGCGGGGTAACCTTGCCCTTAAGCCCTGCACCCGTGACGCAGTCGTGGATTACCTTCCAAGCGCCCATGCGCGAAAGTGGCTCGCCCCGTGCGTTAAGGAAAAGGAAATCCCTTCCCTTGCTGCGAAGCTTGAGAAGCTTGACCCTGCCTGCATCCACGTACCGGCGCACCGCATTAATCTCGAGCCTGCCTATGGGAACGACCCGTTCCTTGTCGCCCTTGCCTATTACCCTTAAGAAGCCCTCGGCAAGGAATACGTCGCCGAGTTTTAGTCCTATTAACTCAGAAATCCTCAGGCCTGAACCGTAAAGCACCTCAATCATCGCATGGTTGCGCAGGGCGATGGCGGTCCTTCTGGGGGTATCGGCGGAATGAAGGGCGTTCTCTGCCGTTGATATGACCTTTCGCACCTCCTCGACGGTCAGGACGGCGGGCAGCTTGCGCGGCAGTTTTGGCGAGGAGATGTTTTCGCCGGGATCGGTTTGTATCCTGCCGGTATCCAGAAGGTACCTCAAGAACATCCTTACAGCCGAGAGCTTGCGCGCCACCGAACGGGGAGCTAGTCCTGCCTCGGCAAGACGGCTGGTGAAGTCGTGGATGACACCGGTGCCAATACCGGTGACAGTTCTCGCACGTTCGCCCAGGAAATCGGTGAACTGGACAAGGTCGCGTCTGTAGGCTTGTACCGAATTTGCAGAAAGGTTGCGCTCCGCGATGAGATAGTCTATAAACTCTGCAAGAAGGGGCTGATCCGCTTTTACTTCAGCGCAATTCAAATTCCTGGTCTACCTCTGGTATCTCGACGTGTTCGTATCCGAGTTCGGCAACGGCTTTACCCAGGGCAAGGGTCTGTCTCTCGTCGCCGTGGACGAGAAATACCTGCTTGACATTTTTGGGGTCATAACCCTTAAACATGTTTATTAGGTCTGTCCTGTCGGCGTGCGCCGAGTACTCGTTTAAGACCTCGACCTCGCAGTTTAAGGGAAACTCCTCGCCGTAGAGCCTTATACTTTCGACCCCTTCAACGATTCGTCTTCCCAGCGTCCCCGGTGCCTGAAAACCTGTGATTATCACCAGGTTCTTGGGATCGGGGATGGTTTTCTTCAGGTGATGGACTACCCTGCCGCCCTCGCACATCCCTGAGGATGCTATGATAACGCACGGTCCATTGATATGATTGAGTGCCTTTGACTCCTCGACCTTCTTCACGTAGCGAAGCCGGAAGAATCCGAACGGGTCCTTGTCCTGTTTTAAGTATTCCCATGTCTCCTTATCGTAGCACTCCGGATGCTTGCGGAACACCTGTGTCGCCTCCAACGACAGCGGGGAATCGACCCAGATAGGCATATCGGGCAGACGCCCCTCGGTCATCAGTTCGTGCATAACAAGAACAAGGGCCTGGGTTCTGCCTACGGAAAATGCAGGAACAACTATCTTGGCTTTTCGTTCGTAAGCATCCTGCAGAAGTCCCTGAAGCCTTTCTTTTGCTTCCGCGACAGGCGTATGGGTACGATCGCCGTAGGTGGATTCGGAGATGATGATGTCAGGCTCGGGCACCCTTTCGGGATCGCGTACGACGGGCAGCTGCGGCTGACCCAGATCCCCGGTGAAGAGTATACGCCTTCCCTTGATTTCATAAAGGACCTGCGCCGAGCCGAGGATGTGGCCCGCGTCATAGAGGGTGGCCTTTACACCCGGGGCAATCTCACGGGTTTCGTGGTAGTCCAGGGGCTCGAACGAACGTCCCGCGGCCTGGGCTTCCTCTATGCTGTAAAGAGGTTCTATCAAAGGTTCGCCCTTTTCTTCAAGCTTCTTGTTTGCGTACTCGGCGTCGCGTTCCTGTATCTCCGCCGAATCGAGGAGCATAATATTGGCAAGGTCGATGGTTGCAGGTGTTGTGAATATCCTTTTGTTAAAACCAGCCGCAACAAGACGAGGTATGTTGCCCGAGTGGTCTATATGCGCGTGTGACAGAACCATGGCATCGGCTGAAAGTGCATCCTCTGGGATACGGCTATTCATCTCCAAAGCCTTCTTGCGGTGGCCCTGGAATAACCCGTATTCGGTGAGTACGGAGGAGCGGCGTGTTTTAATTACGAACTTGGAACCGGTGACGGTACGTGCCGCCCCGTAAAAGGTAAGTTTCAAAGACATTGGTTAGTTTACATAAATAAACGCCGGATGCAAGGAGTTGAGGCGCAGAGTTAGCTGTTTATGTATCTCGAATCAAGTGCGAATTAAAAAAACACTTGACAAACCCATCGATTTGCCTATTATAAGATTATAGTGAAGGAGATGGGCCACTTTTTGTGTGGGAACCCCTCCTTAATATAGGTATTATTAAACTAGCTGGAGGTGACGCGACAACTGAAATCCCCTTAACAAAGAATAAACAAATAAACATGGAGGATTAAAATGAAGACCGTAAAGGCCCTAATAATGCTTATATTATTAGGGGGGGCGCTGCGCTAGCCGGTAAGACCTGGGTGTCGTTCGGTGCCAAGGCCCGAGGCGCAGCCCCTGATTTAACCGTGCTCGAATCGAGTGCGGGAGGAACCACCATTAACCTTAAGACCTACGG
>WJJO01000463.1 GCA_014729665.1 Caldifarciminota bacterium | reverse complement strand
GTATACGTTTCCCATACATATGCAGGCGTTTGCAATGCCCATCTTGTTGCCCGCTTCAGCAGATATCTTGTGGGCGTTGTCCAGATACTGGAGTGCTTTATCGTACTCACCCATATTATCATATACGCCGCCGATGTTGCTGTACGATGCTGCGATCCCGGGTTTATCACCCAACTCCTGTCTGAGCTTCAAGGCCTTATAATGGTAGTCTAGTCCCTTCTGATTTTCGCCTGTGAAACCGTAGATTCTTCCTATCTGATTGGCTGCAGAGGCCGCTCCTTTTTTATCGGAGATGTCTTCATAAAGGTCCAGGACTTTCGAGTAATGCTTCAGGGCTTTTTTATAATTTGAGGTATTTTCATAAATCACACCGATGTAGTAGTGACAATCGGCCGCACCCTTTTTTCTTTTTGCTTTTTGAAAATACTGTAAGGATTTTTGCGCCAGCGCAAGAGCCTCGTCGTACTCCTTCATCTTTATGTGATACTTACCAGTATTCAGTTCGCTTTGAGCTATCCCTTTCTTATACTTCAATCTCCGGGATAGATCAAGGGCATCTCGTGCATACAGAAATGCTTTATCCGGATCATCTTTATATATTTCATCCGATAGCTGATGG
This sequence comes from Caldifarciminota bacterium, assembly GCA_014729665.1. Classification (GTDB taxonomy): domain Bacteria; phylum Hydrothermota; class Tepidihabitantia; order B3-TA06; family B3-TA06; genus WJJO01. The sequence continues at coordinate 1,905 of WJJO01000463.1, read as the reverse complement.
AGTAAATCGACCTTGTTATTGCCCTCTTTACCCGCATCTGGAAGTGATGCTATCTTATCCTCAAGTACCTTGATCCTCTCGTCGGTCATATCATGTCCTCCACATACCAAACGAGTTATTAGTATACCTTACGTTGCCAGTTTTCCACGGGACTTGTTATTTCAAACCGCCTCCAATTTGGGTCTTCTCTGGCCCTCACGTATTAGAAGATACCGGTTCGGTTCCGATATCCCCGCACTTTTCCCTGGGATATGTAAATATAACGCAAGAAATCCGGTTGTCAAGGGGACACCTACTCTCAGACCAAGGACAGTTGTTGACATTCAATTCCATATGGCTAGAATCAACACTCTTAATCCGACGGTGTAGCTCATGTCAGCTAACGAAGCTGAAGCTTCATTTAAGCAGCGTACGGTGAGTGGAGCGAACCGCCGGTAAGAGTATAGAACATACCCGAATCGTGTCTTGCTATAAATATCCATTCGGGGTGAAAAGGCGGTGTAGCTCAGTTGGTTAGAGCAGCGGAATCATAATCCGCGTGTCGGGGGTTCGAACTTTCCTAATTATTAAACTTAGAGAACTGTCAAGGGATTTCACCCTGATTTTTCACCATTAATTCACCAAACCGGCTACTGCGTCTCTTAATTGAGTGTCTGAGATGTGTGTGTATCGAGCACTCATCTTGATATCCTTGTGGCCTGCAAGTCTCATTATAATGTAGACGTTGCAGCCGTTCATTCCGAGTCTTGAGCAGAAGTCATGTCTACAATCGTGGAATCTGAAGTCAGTGAGACCTGCGCGTCTACATGCTGTTCGGAATGACCGATACCAATCCCCGTAAGGCTGTCCTGTATGCTTTGAAAAAACGTATAGAGTGTTAGGATACCTACTGCGTAGTTTCATTAACTCTGAGAGCAAATCAGCATGGATAGGGATGTGTCTTGTGTTATTGTTCTTCGAGTGTATAACCGTAATACGTGAGTGAGTAAGGTCTACGTCTCTCCATCTAAGCTCCTGAAGTTCAGACTTGCGCATACCGGTCAAGAGAGCAGTCAACACTATTGAGTGAAGCAGTTCACAGTCTGACTCTTTACAAGCTTTTAGTAGTCTTTGACGCTCGTTGTCAGTGAGATATCTGAGCCGTCCAGGTGGTTCTTTGAGTTGTTTGACTCGTCTTATCGGATTAGTCTTGAGAAGATTCCAGTCCACGGCTTTGTTGAGCATGTGTTTGAGCAAGGCAAGCTCTCTATTACAACTAGCTGGTGTCACAGTCTTTCTTCGCTTCTGTAGATATCGTTCAACCCGCTCTTGAGTGATGCTTATTAGTGTACTCTTATCAAACTCTTTCATAAGGATTTTCAGTCTTCTCTTATCACGTATTACTGTTGATACGGCTTTGTGAGTTTCAGCATAAGCTAGATACTTCTCTGAGAGTGTTGACAATGTTATAGTTGTTGTAGTAGTTTCAGCTTTCTTAAGCAATTCTCCAAGTTTTAAAAGAGCCTTGGTTTTGTCGGTCTCTCCGGTGGAGAGCATACGACGTTTGCCGTTTTGCGTGAATCTTGCGTAAAATCTACCGTTCTTAGGATGACGGTAGAGATTCACACATTCAGTATAGCTTACTTAGTTGAGGTGTCAAGCTGATTTCTTAACCTTGACAATATTACTTTATTGAATACTGTATAACAAACAAAACAAAGGAGCAAAAATGAAACGCTTAACTTTAATCCTTCTTGGATTACTAATCACTCTGAGCTTTGCATCAGCACAGAATATCTCGATGGTGGAGGACTACTCCCCATCCAGTCCAGTAGAATTTCCCTCTTCGGGAGAAACCATAACCATAGCTGAAATCAGCTTTGATGTAGGTGATGATGGAGGGTATGCCTTCGTATCAGCTGGTGG
>WJJO01000462.1 GCA_014729665.1 Caldifarciminota bacterium | reverse complement strand
GTGTAGCTATACGCTCGATAGCCGGGTCGTCGGCCAGGTTCAAAAACAGCACTGCCCGTTCCAGCGCGCCAGTTCTGCGGAAGTCGTCGATGAAGTACTGCGCCTCCTCGAATGTGATTCCCATCGCCCCGAACACGACAGCGAACTCCTCTTCTGCGCCGAGAACCTTTGCCTGCCTTGCAATCTGGGCGGCCATCCGGTTGTGCGGGAGTCCTGAACCCGAGAAGATGGGAAGCTTCTGTCCGCGAACGAGTGTGTTAAGGCCGTCGATTGAGGAGATACCGGTCTGTATGAACTCGTTCGGGTACTCCCTCGAATAGGGATTTATGGGAAGCCCGTTGATGTTCCGGTACGATTCGGGAATAGGTTCGGGTGAGTCGTCCCTTGAGCGGCCAAGACCGTCGAAAACACGGCCTAAAAGGCCGTCCGATACCCCGAGCGTGATGCCCTTACCCAGGAACCTCACGCGTGTCCGGCCTATCTCTATACCTGTCGAACCCTCGAAGACCTGTATAAGGGCCTTGTCCTGATTAATTTCGAGCACCTGACCGTGCCGCCGTTCACCTGAGGGAAGGGCTATCTCGACCAGTTCCTCGTACTTGATACCCTCGACACCCTCGACTAGCATCAGCGGTCCAGCCACTGACGAGATGGTCTGATAGTCTATGACCCCTTGAAGGGCGGCCTTGGGAGTCTTCCGGATTTTCGCAGGTGTTTGACGGGGTGTGTTAGTGTTACGAGGGGTCATGATACCTCCTTCTTGAAGGATGAAACTTCTGAGGTAATCTGATCCTCTATCTTCGGGATGGAATCCCGTTCCTTTTCCGGGATGTACCGGGTTCTGGCAATCTTCTCCTTAACATCGAGATCGATCAGATCTTCGAGGTTAGCACCCGAATCCAGGGCCTTGCGGCTTTCGCGGTAGTACTTCAGTACGGCTGAAAGCATCTTGGCCTGCTTGTCAGGACTTGCATAGGTATCAATCTCGTGGAAGGCGTTCTGGTGAAGGAAATCCTCCCTGATGGAGCGCGCCGCTTCCATGATGAGCCTGTCCTTGGGAGAAAGGGCGTCAAGTCCTATCAAACGAACTATCTCCTTGAGTTCGTCTTCCTCCTGAAGGAGACGCATTGCTTCCTTTGAATCCTCGAGGAACTTTGTTCCAAGGGTCAGACGTACCGATTCTGCAACCGAATCTGCATAGAGCGAGTAGGAGCGTAGCCAGGAGATGGCCGGGAAATGCCGTGCGTAGGCAAGGGTCGCCTCGAGAGACCAGAACACCTTGACCACGCGTAGGGTAGCCTGCACCACAGGATCGGAAAGATCGCCTCCCGGAGGGGAAACAGCGCCTATGACGGATAATGCTCCCTTTCGTTCATCCGAACCCAGGCACTCGACCAGCCCGGCGCGTTCGTAAAACTCGGCAATTCGAGCACCCAGATAAGCGGGATAACCTTCCTCGCCCGGCATCTCTTCGAGCCTTCCGGATATCTCGCGCATTGCCTCGGCCCATCGGGAGGTTGAATCGGCCATTAAGGCGACCGAGTATCCCATGTCGCGAAAGTACTCGGCAATCGTGATGCCGGTGTAGACAGACGCCTCGCGGGCCGCAACGGGCATGTTTGACGTGTTGGCTATCAGAACCGTGCGCTTCATGAGTGGTTCGCCGGATTTCGGGTCTCGAAGTTCCGGGAACTCTATCAGAACGTCTGTCATCTCGTTGCCACGTTCCCCGCAGCCGACGTAGACTACTATCTCTGCATCGGCCCACTTAGCCAACTGGTGCTGGATGACCGTCTTCCCCGATCCGAACGGACCGGGTACGCATGCAGTACCGCCCTTTCCCAGGGGGAAAAAGGTATCTATTACCCGCTGTCCGGTTGAGAGTATCTCGACCGGAGCGTATTTACTACTGTAGGGTCTGGGCTTTCGCACTGGCCAGCGCTGCATCATGGTAATCTCGACCTTTTTTCCGTCCTCTGTCTTGAGCACGGCTACCGTATCTTCAACAGTGAAAGAGCCTTTCTTTATCTCTGCAATCTCACCTGCAAGACCCGGTGGAACCATGATGCGGTGCTCGATAAGTATCGTTTCGGCAACCGTTCCGAGGATGTCGCCTGCAGAAACCTTATCGCCTTTCTTCACCTGCGGCTCGAAAACCCACTTCCTGTCACGGGGAAGGGCCGAAATCTCGACACCTCGGGCAATAAAAGCCCCTGTCTCTGAAGCGATATCTGAAAGCGGACGCTGAATCCCGTCGTAGATACCTTCTATTATACCAGGTCCAAGCTCTACCGATAGGGGTTCGTGTGTAGGATAAACAGGCTCTCCCGGGCCTATACCGCCTGTGTCTTCGTAAACCTGGATAGACGCACGCTGTCCTTCAAGTTCGATTACCTCGCCGACCAGACGCTTGTCTGAAACCTTAACTACATCGTACATCCTCGAGGTACCCATCCCGTCCGCTATTACGAGGGGACCGGCAACCTTCAGTATACGACCGACATCTTCTTTTTTGTTCACTGAGCCTCCCAGTAAACGTCTACTCCTATGGCTTTTTTTATCAACTCTCTGAGCCGCTGCGTCGCGTATCGCTCCCCTTCGGTAACCGAGGGTATGGGGACGAAGGTCGGGAAAACCCCGCCTGAACGCTTACCCAGGAACTCCCGAAGCAGCGGATAAAATTCTTCTGCATAAAACACTATCTTGTAATCACTAGACGAAAGCTCCTGTGCCCTCTCAAGTACATTTTCCGCATCGACATTTTCCTGGGCCAGACCCAGACCTCGGAAAGGTTCGGTCAACTCACGCGAACCCAGGATGCAAATCTCAGTCGAACCAGGCAATGGATCTCCTGGTTATCTCGGGTTCCAGCCCGTACCGCAGACCCGTTACAACCTTGCCGATGTTACGTCTTTCGACCCGCTTGAGTACGGAATAACCTACTAAAGGTTCGTATCCGAACGTAAGTCTCCTGGTGCTCAAAAGGAATTCAATCTCAACCTCCTGCATCTCGCGCTCAAGCAGGACAAAATCATCCGAAACTCTCCTCAGGCCTTCTTTCAAGCCCCCGAAAGGTTCTGTGCGCGGTATATCTAAAGAAAGAGACTCCTGAGAAGCATCCCACCAGGTCTTGAACACGTCCTTTTTTAAGGTGCCGTGCGGCAAAAATGATTCCTCGAACGAATCCCGATCCTGACCAACCATCTTCAGCCTGAGCATCGCGGAAAGATTGATGAAATCGACACGCAGCCCGAGGTAGGCTTGAAGAAAGGAATAGCCCCGGCTGAGTTCGTACTGCTGTTCGACAGACGCCTTGTCGATGATTGTATCAATAGACG
>WJJO01000461.1 GCA_014729665.1 Caldifarciminota bacterium | reverse complement strand
GCTTGAAGCAGGGGAGAGGGTTACTGGTGTAACCATCCATATCATAGACGAACGCTACGATCACGGTCCGATAGTCGCACAGACCCAGGTGCCCGTGCTCGAAGGCGATACTGTCGAAACCCTCAGCTCGCGTGTTCTGAAACGAGAGCATTCCTTCTTTGCTGAGACTTTGCAGAAGATTGCGGAAGGAAAGATAGTCCTGCCTGACTGATTAAGGATCCAGATACAATAAAGATATTATAAAAAAGGGCACCTGAGGTGCCCTTTAATAATTCAGAATCTTGTGTTATTTCAATACAGCTTTCGCAGATGTTTTCTGGCCGCCTGCAACCAGATGATAGAAGCAGACACCTGGTGCGGCGTGAACACCATCGTCTGTCTCACCGTTCCAGATTACGGTGTGATTACCCTCCGGTCTGTAACTATTAACAAGGGTCTTGATCAGACTGCCCGAGGCATCGTAGACCTTAAGTGAAACGTGTCCTGCATGTGGTATCGAGTAGTGCACGGTTGAACCTGAAATACCCCTGTCAAGCTTGATAGACAGGGGAGTGGTTACCGGCGCTGTCTCTTCTACCGCTTCAAATAGAGGTGAGTTGCTGTAGGCGTGGTAAATCTCATTGTCTCCGTCCGAGTTGTTCCAGAAGAATACGTGTCCGATACGTCCGGCACATACTGCAAAAAAGCGACCCATTTTAACATTGTCGTCAATGCTGTTATCGGTTATCCTGCTTGAAGTCCATATGCCTGATGTGTTATTCGCGTAGTAGATTTCCTTATCCGGTTCACCGCCCATGAACGCTATATGCACATCCCTGTTCGGATCCAGAATAAGTGTCGGATTCATGTCATCGTAGTCATTCGTCGTAACCTTGGCCTCAGGCCATCCAGCAGTTACGTTATTAGCGTAGTATATTTCAAAGTCTGCACCGTCATGTTTTCCGTATGAAACGTGGCAGTTGTCTTCCGCATCTAGCGCAAGGAAGGGATAGGATGACGCACCAACCCCATCTGTAATCATCTCCGGGGTGCTCCAGATACCCGTGGTTTTTTCCGTATACCATAAGTGAGTTGCATCGGCATATACGATGTGGGGATTATCATCCGAATCAAGGGCAATCCAGGGATATGAGTCTTCTGTTGCATTATCGGTCACCTGCTCGAATTCCCAGTCTCCAGTGGTGTTGTTGGTGTAGAATATTTCCCGGTCGCCTGGGACTGCCTTATAGAAAGCCATGTGAATGTATCCTTGTTTATCAATTGCAAGTGTAGGCCATGCATCCACCTCGGCATCGTCGGTAACCCTTTCTGTGTTCCAGCTTCCAGGGCTGCCCGTACAGTAGGAAATCTCTGCGTCAGGGGTTTCAAGCCATATGATTGAGATATGTGCTATCTCTTCGTTATAATTCGAGGCAATATCTAAGCCTCCGTCTGGACGTGAATTGTCGGTAATCCTCGATGTGTTCCAGGAACCTGAAAAGTTATTGGCGTAGAAGACTTCGTCATCACCATCGTTGTGCATGTAGACTATCATGAGTCCTGATGATACCGCGTTGACGAAAGGGTATTTATCGGGTTCGGTGTTATCGGTTACCTGTTCTACAGTCCAGGTTTGTGCAGGGGATAGTGTTACGATCCCGGTTACTAACAGCACTGCTGCCAGTACGGTGTATTTACGCATACCTTCTCCTTGGTTAAGTTTTTTCTTCACACTACCGCTTGAGTGTAACTGCGGGAAACACTTTGTCAAGAGTCAAAAAAAAGGGCACTTGAAGTGCCCTTTTAATCAGAATCCTCCGGCTATTTAAGTACAGCCTTAACCGAAGCCGTCTTACCTGCCGCTGTCAAATGGAGGAAGTAAACACCGGGTGAAGCCTTAACGCCAGCATCTGTCTCGCCGTTCCAGTTTACGGTGTGTTCGCCTGCTGATTTCGGGCCGTTAACCAATGTTTCAACCAGGCTGCCCGAGGCATCGAAAACTTTGATAGTAACGTTGCCGTCTCGAGTTATCGAGTATCTTATCGTGTTGGTGTTGGAGAAAACAGTCTGATCAAGATTGATCGCGAGGGTAGCAACCGGAGCAACCTCTTCGATACCGGCAATAATCGGCTGGTTGCTGCGGGCTACGTATATTTCATCATCACCGTCGGAGTTGTTCCAGAAGAAGATGTTGCCGTGTCCTTGACCGTCGGTAATAAAGTACTGTCCGAGTGCAACCGCATCACTTACGCTGTTATCGGTTACACGAACGAAATCCCATACTCCGCTGACATTGTTGGCGTAGAAGATTTCAGCATCGGCCTCATTATCCTGGTATGCGATGTGAACCTTGCCTGCGGCATCGACTAAAAGTGTAGGGTAATAATCGTGGTAATCGTTCGAGGTTACCTTGCTTTCCTGCCAATCACCGGTAACGTTATTGGCGTAGTATATTTCATTGTCGACACCGTCGCTTTTCGCATAACAGATGTGAACATTGTCATCCCTGTCCAGTACGAGGTAGGGGAAGGAATTGGTTCCGAAACCGCCGAATATTGGATTGGGCGTTGTCCATATACCTGCCGTTTTTTTAGTGTAGAAAAGCTGTGCACCGTCTGTGAAAACGATATGGGGGTTATTCCCGGAGTCGAGAGCGAGCCATGGGAAACCGTCAGCGGTTGCATTGTCCGTAACCTGTTCGAATGGCCAGGGTGATCCCCCGGTGACATTGTTCGAGTAGAATACTTCCAAATCACCGCCGGTATTTTTCTGATAAACCATATGTGCGAAACCGTTCTGGTCGATCTCGATAGACGGCCACGCATCATCATCTGCATCATCTGTTACTCGCTCAGTATCCCATCCAGACATGCCGCCGCTGGTATAGGAAATCTCCCCGTCGGGTACATCATTCCACCAGAGTGCGATATGAACATCAGTTTGACCGGGTCTGGAGGCGATATCGAATCCGATATCACTTCTTGAGTTATCGGTGACCCTCGATGTTGTCCAGGAACCGCCGGTGTTCGACGCGACAAAGGATTCATTGTCTCCGTCGAAGTGTGTGTATACAACCATAAAACCTGAGGGAACACGAGTGGCGAAGGGAAAGATATCATCTTCGGCGTTGTCGGTTATCTGTTCGACGGTCCAGGTTTGTGCCGGGGATATAACAATTATCCCTGCTACTAAGAGAAGAGTTAAAAGCACCAAATGCTTTTTCATAACCTTCCTCCTAAGGTTAAAGGTTTACGCTCTGCTCCCTATGAGCTACAGGTACTGTACCTGTTTTTTATCCAAAAAATAGAGCAATCTAGTGTAAGTATTTTTCAGGATTTGTCAAGAACACAATTTGATGCTCCTTTTGAACCGGAGGTTCACGCTTGCGACTCGCTAGAGACCAAAAGATCGCAGGACGAATATTCAAAATTTCGGGATTACCGCGAATAGACGAAGTATCTTCGTGGTGTGAATAATCTGGGTTCCCGCACGGAGACGAAGCAAAGTTTTGGAGTTGTTACTCGTAGTCCTCGCACGGAAACTAAGTACTTGGTGGGTTAGCTATTCCAGAGTCCGCTCTGCGAGGAAAGTAACACGGTAGATTGATATTGGCTGAGTAGTAGATAAATAGATAAGTTGATTTGTAAGGAAAAAGGCAGCATTTGGCTGCCTTCTCCGATCTATTTACGCGCAGCGTAAATAGGAGGATTTTTATCGGGGAGAGAGGATTCGAACCTCCGATCTCCTGCTCCCAAAGCAGGCGCGTTAAACCGGACTACGCTACTCCCCGTTTCATTTGGTTTCACCAAATGAAACCAGCGGTTTCGCGTTCATGTTATCTGATTATCTATGAAGCGAAACTACACGCAAGTTCAACAATTATATTCCTTGTATGTTTAGAGTCAAACTGATAACCAATTATCGCTGAACGCGAACGGCTCACGGCCCACAGCTGACTGCGACTAACTGACGGCTGACGGCGAAGGTGAGTAATCGACATTTTATTGACGCTTTTCAGGAAACTTTGTGCCCTTTGTGGTTATAGAAGTCTTACCCTTCAGGTATTCGGCCAGCTTGCGGATGGCCTTAGCCCGGTGGCTTATCCGGTTTTTGACGATCATCCCAAGTTCGGCGTTCGTCCGTGAGAAGCCCCGGGGAATGAATATGGGGTCGTAGCCGAAACCCTTATCGCCCCTGTACTCGAAGCCTATCCATCCTTCCAGCACGCCCTCGAACGTTTCAACCCTACCTGAATCAATCAATGCTATCGTTGCACGGAATCGAGCGGTTCTCTCATACATAGGAATATCGGCTAACTCGGCTAGAATCATCTTACACTTCTCACGATGCGGCATCTCCTCGCCGCCGTAGCGTGCCGACAGCGGCCCGGGTCTGCCTTCAAGGGCGTCTATCTCCAGACCTGAATCCTCACCGCAGATGAGATCGTTAAATTGCTTCCGGTATACCTCGGCCTTCATTCGGGCGTTTTCAGCATAATCGACACCCTCCTCGACATCTTTAAACTCTAATCCAGCTTCATCGGGACATACAATCTCGACAATTCCATCCAGCACCGCCTTGAATTCGCACAGCTTCCCCCTGTTACCGGTAGCAACAAGAAGCCTACGCAAGGTTATCCCTCTCTCCTGCCTGCATTTTCATCGGTGGCAACCCGACGGGTATAATCGGGCATTCTTCCCTCATCGCGGGGCTTTACTGGGCGTTAACCTCAGTTTGAGCTATCCATGCATCAGAGTAGCCGAGATTACGCGCTTTATCTTTCAATATCTCGGCATCCGACTTGTTGATGTAATCACCTACACGAACCTTGTAGTAAGGTGCCTCGTACTCCACGTAAACCGACTCGGTGAACTTGAAACGCGCTTCACTGGCCACCTTGTTGGCGCCGTCGTTGGTGCTGGAGGCGAATATCTGTACCCTGTAGCCGGCTACGGTGTTGCCGGATGTGGTTACCTCAGTTGTCCCTGAGTTTCCAACCTCCATATCGTACAGGGAGTAGTCATCACCCGGTGAGACCACCTTGGTGGTCTTGCGGGGCAGGCATCCGGCCAAAGCGACTACAACCAATGCCAGTGTTATTATTCGTTTCATTTATGCACCTCCGAGGGTTTTTAAGGGTCCAGCCTCGATAAAAGCTTCTTTATCTCAGCGGTCCGTTCTTTTGCACATACTAATACCGTATCCTTTGTTTTCACTACCACCAGATCGCGTACACCGAAGAGGGCTATTTGTCCATCTTCAGCAACTGCGATACATCCCTTACTATCCCTGTATATAAGTTTACCAATATTTACGTTATTGTCAAGACTGGATTTAAGATGACGCTCGAGAGCTGTCCATGAGCCGACATCGTCCCAACTGAAACTTGCCGGCACTACCGCAGCGTTTGATGCCTTTTCCATTACCGCATAATCGATGGAGATCTTTTCAAGTTTCGAGTAGGTCTTTCTAGTCAGAGTACCACTCCCGGGGGCAAGCAGGGCTTCATAAATCCCGGGATGATGCCTTGAGAAAGCATCGATTATCGAACCTACCCTCCAGATGAACATACCCGAGTTCCAAAGGAAATTACCCGATTTAACGTACCGTGCAGCGGTCTTGCGGTCAGGCTTCTCCCTGAAACGGATAACCTTAAAGCCACGTTTCCCGAGTGGTTTGTTCCGGTTAACCTCGATATAACCGTAACCGGTCTCAGGCCGGTCAGGCGGGATGCCGAAGGTCACAAGATAGCCTTCCTGCGCCAGTATTGCCGCAGCCTTCAGATCTGCAAGGAAGGTCTTTTCAGGCTTGATCAGGTGATCCGCCGGGAGTACGGCCATAATAGCTTCCGGTTTATCTCGTAATGCCCTTGCCGCCAGGGCTATGGCAGGTGCCGTGTTGCGGGCCTCAGGCTCGATTATCAGGTTGCCTTTCTTAATCCCCTTTAACGTCTTTCTTAAGAGATCTGCCAGATGAGGAGGAAGCACATAATGGATATTTTTTCCCTGAATAAGTGAGCTTATCCGCTCGACAGTCTCTTCCACCATTGTCTTATCAGAAAAGATTCGCAGGAACTGCTTGGGTTTTTCGGGCGTACTTAACGGCCAGAAGCGTTCACCCCTGCCTCCTACGAGTAGTACCGCATGAAGTTCGGGAACTCTTGATGCCACTATTCATCCTCCATGTAACTTGTTAGACGTATCATAGTGGATGGGGTC
>WJJO01000460.1 GCA_014729665.1 Caldifarciminota bacterium | reverse complement strand
TGTATTAAACACCCCCATCTTCATCAGGAGTATTGTACTCAAGGCCTTGTGTCCGGCCAGCTTCCCGAGTTCGGCGTGTATTATCTCGCCGTTCTTGAAAAAAATCCGTCCCTGCTTTCCCTTTGATGATACGGTCAGAACCAGGGTCCGCTGTCCCAGTACGAAGAGCTGTATTAACTCCTCGGCCGAGATGAGTACCGAGCCGCACGAACTCATATTATCTTCGAGGGTTTGTGAAATCATACTGATAAGTAAATCCAGCTCAAAAGGCTTGGATACGTAGTAGAGAGCGCCGGCCTTGAACGCCTGGATCTGCGCATACCGTGTAGGGAATCCGGATACAACCATAATCCGCTGTACAGGCTTCAATACCCTTATCTGACGGATCAACTCTATACCGTCCATCCCCTTCATACCGTAATCGGTAATAACCAGATCGTAATCCGCTTCACCTATTTCCCTAAGGGCATCTGAGCCGGATAAAGCGGTCTTTACCTTAAAACCTCTGTTTTCGAGTACCTCCGTCGTGGTCAGACAAAAATCCTCATCATCATCGACTAATAGAATACGCGGTTCGGCGTACATAAGGAATCCTTTCTGCTATTCGGTTCGGTTTTTTAAAGTTTTATCCCTCACAGGCAAGTTAGTGCGGTTAACCCTTTCCGTTCCCCTGAAGGGTTTCGGTTATCATCTCCATCAACTGCGCCATCCTGAAAGGCTTAGGCAGGCATTTTATCTCCTCGTGTTTGACCACCTCTTCGGCCAGATCCCTGGATATCAGGCGTTTGTTCCATGGTGTCCATTGCCAGGGATGTGCCGTGGCCACGATTATCCTCTGGTGAGGGTTGAGTTTCCTGATGTTTCCGATGAGCTGTACTCCGTCCATCTCCGGCATGTTTAAATCCGTGATTATCAAATCGAAACTTTCATCGCTGCAAATGTTAACCGCTTCGCTTCCAGTCGTGGCGACCTTAACCACATACCCTCGCTGGGTAAGGGCCAGATTAAGAACCTCGGTAAGGTCCTTTTGATCGTCAATCACCAGTATTTTTAACTTGTTCTCCATGAGTATACTCTCTCAAGGTCTTAATCCAGCAGCATCCGTATCTTTCTCCACCTGGAGGTGTTGTCAGGGATGCCTTCGTTGCATTCCGATTCGGGTTCACGAATCTTATCTATCAACTCAAAGAGATGCTTGATTTTGAACGGCTTTTTAAGACAATCTATGTCCGGCGCATCCAGTATCCCGCCTTCGAAAGGCATCGGTATACGGGTCGAATCCCAGAACCTGCATCTTTTAGGACGCACGGATATGGCAATTATCTTCTGCGCGGGTTGTATCGCCCGTATCCTGTTAATCAGTTTGATTCCGCTCATTCCAGACATTGTAAGTTCGATTATTATTACCTCAAACGACTGTCGGGCGAAGACTCTTAAAGCTTCGCTTCCGGAGAGTGCGGTTTTTACTGTACACCCGTGCCGTCTGAGTACAATTGCGAGTACCTTTACCAGATCGGGATCCTCATCTACAAGGAGTATCTTGAACTCTTCAGGCATCATTACTAATCACCGGAATACTTGATTAACAGTGCAAGGGACTTACCCGAGCAAGAAGGTGGAAAGAGATGACCCCTGACCCTGCCGGAATACTCCAGCCCGGCAGGATCAGGATGCGTCAGGAACCCGTAGGAATCTTCATCCCCATCAATCCGTATGTGTTGCAGGGGCGCTGTGGCTGCCGGAGTGTATCCGGCAGCCACAGGATAACTACTGGAGGAGGAGGGGGAAAATTCGCAAACACGCTGGCCACCTGAGGCCGGCCAACCTGTATTTTTCTTCACACAATATTTATAAGCAATAATCGTGCCAGAACCCGTTCGACATAAGTTCCAATATAATGCCGCTTAGATATTCTGTTGTTTGTGTCGATTCACCCCCCCTGTCCGGATATCTGGACAGGTGTACGTTATTTAGATAGTTCAGCGATTGAATCGGTAACCATGCCGGTGTTGACAGATGCCTGCTCAAACGTATGCTGATTTTGCCGATATCTATGTGGGTCAGGGACTTAACCGGTACGTAAAACCTTATGTAAGGACATCGGTCGGTGTAGGGTACGAAACCTACGATTACGGTCGACATATTTAATTATCGATACATATATCCCCGTTGATGGTTTCGTTTCTATCCGATCGATCAAAAGGTTCTTCCGGTTCGCAGGTGCGGAGATTACTTCTGTATCGGATTATGAACCGTTACTAACGGCAGGATTGGGTTACTGTTTTTCAAGATAACTGAAAGGCGATTGTCAGGGACGGACTATCTGCAAAATCTTATCTGATCCTCGAAAACAGCAGGAGTTTTAGCCCACGTAGAGCCTGGTTTTCACCCAGGGCAGGAGCGATGAACCGGTAAGGAAGCGCTCGGTACTCACAGCATCTATTGTCTTTAACAGCCCCAGTGCATTGCCGCGCATAGCCCACGTTCCGGGTTCGGCGGTCGAGGTTAGTTTACCGTTTTCTATAACGTAGCTCAGGTAGGCGGTGTTGGAGAAGGAGCCCGAGACCTTATCGGCGGTATGGATACCCAACAGGAACTTCAGCATTATTCCCTTCTTGACGTCCTTTATCATATCCTTGAGTTTTATGCCGCCCGGTTCCATTACCAGACCCCTCAGGGTCGGGCGAACCGGGGCCTCGTGGCTTTCCTCGGCAAGAACGGGTCTGCGCATCCCGTTCCCGGTGGATTCGGTTCGGTCAAGAACAGCGGTTTCTGCGTCGTATGCAAAGGTTTTGAATACGCCCTTATCGAAAAGCACGTTTCGACGGGTTTTTGTTCCCTCCTCGTCTGTGGGACCTCGCGAGATGAACTCGTGATAAGCCCCGTCATCTGCGATGGTTACAACAGATGACGCATGCTTGCGGCCGGCTTTGAATCTGGAAAGGCCCGAGAGTTTGCTTGTCGCGTAGATGTGTTCTGCAATGACATTTGAAAACATCGAGGCAAGGCAAAACGGATGGAGCACAACATCCGTCTCCTTACCCTTGAGGCCGAGGTCTGATGGTTTGGCTGATCGTTTGGGCAGTCTTCTGGCCACCTTTGCGCCAAGTGTTTCAATCTCCCGAGGCTTTGGAAGCCGGGTTTTTACTAAAATCTCGAAATCGCGGCTGTCGAGGTCGATGTAGGCGTTGAATCCGGTCCCGCGCCTGTATGAGGGTTCGGCGCTGCCTGAGGTAAATACCCATTCCTCGGCAAGGCCTACTCCCCCATTCCCGTTGAGTCGCTCGAATTTGCCGTTGCCGCGCTCCCAGGTTTCAGAAACGGTCGCAGAAAGCAGGTCGCGAAGTCTTCTGGGTCTTGTAACAAGGTCGGTGATTTTTTCATCCGCATCATCCCACGATAGGCCGGTCGGTATCCGGGCAAAGACCTTCAAGGCGGTCGGTTGAAGGTTGGTGAGCGCCGCTGAGATAACGTGTTCCAGGGCCGCTTCGTCCGCAACCGTGGTTGAAGCGTAGGTAAGTTTACCCTTCTTCAAAAGGCGCAAGCCTAACGATGATACGCCGACCTCGGAAGAAACTGTCAGATCACGCTGCTCGATGGAAAAGGAGGTGAAGTCATGCCTGGAAAGAACCATCTCATACTCTTCTACCTTGTGTTTTGACGCTATCTTCTCGACCGATTTTCTTACATCATCGAACATTCTATTCCCCCTGGATTGAGAGTTGAACGTACTCGTTCGCCTTGATACGCGTCCAGCGAGGGCCTCCGTCCCCTACGGGTCGGTGCTGCCCCCCCTTTCCGCAGAAACCTACGTCGTCTATCCTGATATCACCCGCGCATCCGTCTACGAATCTCAGGGCATACATGCTCTTTCCCGAAAAGTTTGCAGGATTCACCGTTTTGGTTATCTTACCATCTTCGATAAGATAACCTATCTGTATAGAGGATGACATCCCGTCCTTTGATACCGCCCCGCCAAGGGTTCCCTGGAGGATTATACCGTAGGATATACCCTTAATCAGTGACCTTAAATCCTTGTAGACTATCTCTTCCGTTGCGGGAACCATGTAGGTGTTCGACATGCGGCAAATCTGTGAATCCCCCAGCTGGGAGAATGCGCCTCCGTTGGCGTCTTTGCCGAAATACGCGGCCGTTTCCCTGTTGTGGATGAAGCCTTTGACCTTGCCTTTCCGTGCCAGGGTCTTGACCTTGACAGGCACACCCTCGTCGTCGATGAGTTCGGTTCCGAAGCCTGTGTTCATGTCAGGCCTGCGTGTTTTGGCATCTACCGCGGGACCGTCCAGTATATCTACGGTATGGGCGGCGACCTCACCTCGAGGTTTGCCTTCAGCATCGGCGACACCGGATTCACCGGCCTTTACCGCGTCTGCCTCGAAGTTGTGTCCCAGGGCCTCGTGGATAAAGACACCTAGGGTGTTGTAATCGAGTACGAAGTGGTCTATCTTCGATATCTGTGCGGCTGAGAGTGTGATACCCTCGACAAGTTCGCAAGCCTTGCCCATCCAGTCTCTGATGCGGGCACGGGTGTTGCGGTTGAGCTTCCATCCGGTCGTTTTTGGCTCAAGCAGGGCCTCAAGACCCTTTATATCTGCTATGCGTACCCGTGTTTGTGTCGACTTGCCGTTCTTTGATTTTACCTTGGAATGCACCTGAAGGAAGGTCCGTGGCATGGTCTGGCGCTTGAAGATACCTTCAGAGTCTGCAATAATCTTTTCTTCGTCCTGGGCGTAGAACCAGACCTCGGGATTTATCTTTACCCCCTTATGCGCGTACTTTTTTTCAAATGAACGCGCGATACCTCCAACCCCTTTTAAGACAGCATCGATTACCTTCCTGGGGTCCGAATCCTCCAGATCGAATTCGGGCTTTATCGCGTAGTTCTTACGCCGGGTGTTAGGTATCGGTGCGAATTGAACCGGCTTGCGGGGTTTCTTCGCGCTTCGCCACAATCCCTTGGCACGTTCGACCGCCTGGCACAGGTCTGCTTCGGCCATCTGACCGACCTTTATCGAGACCTTCTTGCCGTTCTTTAAGAACCGCATCTGTACCCTGGCCTTTACACTCAAAGGGGTGATAAAGGTCTGTGAACCAATGGTCTTAGCCTCGGTTTTCTCGACGCGTTCGTATAAAACGTCAGCATACTCGAAGAACTCTCCAGCACACCTGAACGCGCTGTCGAGTATCTTTTTTATTTCGGTTGTCTTCATTCGCCTATCATAGGCGACGTGATTAGGTTGTCAAGGGGAATATGCTTAAACCCTTGGCTTTGCAAGAAGATCGCACAGTCCTGAACCGTGGTTTCCTTCGAGGGGGCGCGGCTTGCGTTAACGTGGTGCTACTACCATATGTAGCGTATGCCGATGCCTGCCCCAGGGCCAATCCACGGTTCGGTACGATAATCGAAGGAGTAGTAGCCTATCTGCAACTCGGGCAAGACGGTTATACCCGAACCGTCATCCAGTTGAAGTAAGACCAGATCCAGACCCAGTATTACCGCCGATGAGATGCCCCAATCGGTATCCAAGCTGGTTGAGTCAGGACCATAGTAATAATTGGTCTCGTGCGATCGGAAGTAACCCGTTCCGATACCGATATAGATCCTGCCTTTACCCTCCGGGTTGAAAAACTTGAGAAGCCTGAGTTCTCCCCTTGCATAATATTCCAGTTCTTCACTGCCGGGATTAACGTTTCCTCTCGCAACCAATTCAATGCCTGCTCCGCGTGGACCTAAAAGACGCCAGGATAAACCCTGACCGATCATATCCGCCTGCATGCCAAACCCTTGCTCGGCATTTGCCAGGCTTGTCATAGAAAGGATTATGATTATTGCAGTTGCAATTTTATTTACATACAACATCTCTCCTCCTACCAGTTAAAGACGAAGCCCGCACCGAAGTCGGGCAACAAAATATCGGTATACAGACTCTCGAATGTTCCGTTACTGTATGAACTGTTATCTCTTCTGAATATGAGACCGGAGTCAAACTCGAACCGAAGACCGGCAAGTTTTTTTAAGAACCCTATAGTGCTTTCAGGTGAGTATTGAAAGGGTGCCACCGAGATGCCGATAGCGGCACGAGCTCCGAGATGCCTGTTTTCGGAGTCGTAATCGCCGTAACCGACGCTAACGTCCGCTATCGGGGATATCCAGTTTTCTGATCTGAACATTACACCTCCCCGCAGCCCGACGTTGTAAAAGTAGTAAGCATCGGTAGTAGAACCGGCATAGAAACCTATTGCCTGAGGTGCTACAAAGCCTCGCGTTCCTGACTCGGCAGGAAACCAGAACCGGAATTCGAAACCGCTCGAGACCATGTCCGCCCTTGCGCCTGCTCCCATACGGGGTGCGGCGTTGAGTATACACGGCATCATGAGCAGTAACGCTAGTGCAATCTTAACTGTTCTATTCATGCACGCCTCCTTATATCCGGTAAGCATATGCGTAGGTGCGCCGTTGTCAAGGGAAAAAATCAACCCCAGATGACTTCCCACCTGCACACCTCATCGCCGCGATGCACGCACGTGGTTTCTTTACCCTCGACATCTTTAAGCCGAAGGTAGCCTGCGGCGTTCACTAGCCAGGCTTGAACGGTGGGACAGAAAAGCCTGTCTCCGGGGAAGTCGGTCAACTCCAAGGCTGCACCGTTTTTACCCAGCGATATTGCCTTCATCGTACCCTTGTTGTAATACTTGCGCCACAGCGCCGCGGCCCTCTCTATTACAAGCTTTACGGGCATAAAACTCAAGATTCCGCGAAGGAAAGCCGATATCTCGTAACGGGTTGCGAACAGGTAAGCGTTCAGGATGGCTTGGCGGGGATGTTCAGGATTGAACAAACGGACGATTTCCTCCCGTAATACCCTCTGAATCCTGAAAGGATACCATTCACTCTTGTAGGAATTGACGGTATTTTCCCTGACGTCGGCGGGAAGCTGCGCCAGGAAGGAAACCCAGCCACGGCCTTCCAGTCTGGTCTTCAGGTATTCTCGGGTGGAGATTATCGATATGCCGCGGACTAAAAGGGGTTCCTCTCCGGAATCAAGTGCAGCCATATAAAACCTATTTTACTGACTATTCAGGTTAAATCAAGCTTTTTGACGATGATCATCCATACAGGCAGGCATCAGGCGCCTGTTCTCCGCGGTCGTGTATTCAGGATTACGTCTGCGATTCGGCGTAAAGAGAGGGTCTCGAGACTATTCCCAGGAAACCTTCCATCTGCAGTGGTCGTCGCCGGAATGGATGCAGGCGGTTTGGACAACCCTCGTGTTTTTAAGTCCCATGTTTTTGGCAGCTACCTGAAGCCAGGCGTCCATGGTGGTGCAGAAGAGCGGGTCGTGGGCGAACTCGGTAACCTCGAAGACGCCCGCGTTATTACCTCGGGGAATGAAACGAATCCTTCCGGGACGATAATACTTTCCCCAAAGGTCCGCAGTCCTGCGCAAGACCAAATTTACCGGCAAGTAACCAAGTAT
>WJJO01000459.1 GCA_014729665.1 Caldifarciminota bacterium | reverse complement strand
TAGTCTATCTTCGTACGCGCCCACAGGGTTGCTATCACGTCGTGTTGCTCTTCCTTGGCTGGGAAGGTAACCGGTATCTCCTGGGTTACCGGCTTACCCCTGACCTTGCCCTTGACCTTGATAGTCGCCTGCCCGGGCTTGGTGTAGCGGCCGTGGATTATCACCGGCTGTGCTGCAAACAAATCTGGTATAAGCTGGGGAAAGACCTCTGCTACCTCCAGACCCGCCCAGTCTATCTCGATATCCATGAGATAAGGCTTTGCTATACGTTCGTAGAAGAGCTCTATCTTTTCCTGGGGATCCTCGTCGTGTCTGCAGTAGGTTACCTGACCGCGTCCTACCTGAGCCATCTTCTCCAATAGATAGCGGTTGACCGAGGAGCCGACGCCGAACGAGAAGAGTCTTGCATTGCCAAGCTTGTCGTCAATCGCGGCCAAAATCTCGGTCTCATTGCCTATGTAGCCGTCGGTCATAAAGAGTACCACCCTGCGGCGCTTGGGATCTCTGGGGCCGTCCAAAGAGTACTTGATGCCCTCTATCATCATCGTGCCCCCGGTCCCCGACATGCCGTCAACGAATGCAAGCGCCTTCTTCACGTTCTCAGGGGTGTTGGGAACAGGAGAGGATGAAAAGCCGTTGGCCTGATCTGAGAACTTAATCACGTTGAAGTAGTCGTCAGGGTGCATGTTATCGATGCACAGCTTCATCGCTTCCTTGGCCTTCTCTATCGGAAAACCCGACATGGAACCGGAACAGTCGACCACGAATATCATCTCCTTCGGGGTGATCTCGGAGATCTTGAAGGAGGCCTGCGGCTGTATCATAAGCATGAAGTACCCGTCGCCTGAGGAGGTTGCGTGGGTCAAAAGTGCATATTCAGGCTTTTTGCCTGCAACATCGTAGCGGAAGATGAAATCCTTGTTAGGTATCTGGTCGCCTTTCTTTATAGCAACCTCTACAGAGGACTCTGAAATCGTCTTCTGCGCAATGTCGTGCGAAGGACATTCAAAGTTCTGGATGGGTACGCCTGCCTCTACCGTGAGCTTGAGCGATATGTCGTGCCCCGAGCGGAACTCGGGCTTGAGTACGGGAGGGGTGATGCGTGATGCGTCGGGTACCTTGTCCGTATCAGGCGACCAGCCGCCTGCCTGTTTGCCGGTAGAGTCTCCGGGGATGAAGCGGGGTCCCACCACCATCGGGAAGGTGTACTCGTAGGTGCCGTGATCGTAGGCCAGGTCCTGCACGTAGGTAATCTCTATAAAGATATCGTCTCCGGGCATGATGTTGCCTACGGTCTGGGTGAAGATGTTGGGGCGTTCCTGCTCTAAAAGGGATGCTGTCTGACCGGCCTCAACTGCGGCCTCGTATATCTCGCGCGCCTCCTCTCTCTTCTTGATGACCCCCTTTATCACCTTATCCCCTATCTTCATCGTCATTCCGTCGACCGCCGCGTTCTCAGGCAATGGGAACACGTACACGGCCTCGATAGGGTCCTCGTACGGGTTCGTAAAGTGCTGGGTTACGTTGACCCGCGCTATGTACCCCGTCACGTAGGCGTCAACGTCTGTGTGCTCCAGGGGCAGCTCCAGGGTCTTGCCCTCTTCTGTAACCAGACGAAGGGAACCCTGGGTTACCTCGCCCGATGCCACGCCTTCGGCAGATTCGACAGGAACCTCCTGTCCGTAAAGCACGACGCAGCCTGCTAACACTATAAGTGTTAATGAAAGGGTAAGGAGTTTTTTGAACTTCATCCTAGCCTCCTTTGAAAGGTTTATCATACACATCAATACAGAATAGAGGGTAATCTATTCCGTACCGGAGTCAAGCTGACTGATTCCTTAACCACAGATAGACTCCGTCACAAGCGTTCACAGATTCTCCCCTCCCCTTAAAATCTCCTAAGGAAATTAACCTTCACACCAGGATGCGGGACATATTCCCGATTCCACGCCGTCAGCCGGTAGCTGTTAGCCGACGGCGGTTTAGCGGTAGGCGGAATGCGGTTAGCGTTTCGCTGTCAGCGGTCAGTGGTAAGCGGCCAGCGGTCGGCGGTGAGCTGTAGGCGGTTTGCTGTCAGCGGTGTGTGGTAGGCGATAATCTCTCTGTGACCTCTGTGACCTCTGTTACCTCTGTGTTTTATGCTTTGTACCCTTTGTGGTTCGACCGTTTTCGGCTAATCAGGTTGACATTTTTTTAGCATTCAGTAGTCTTGCCTGCAAGAAGAATTCAAAGGAGATAATTGTGAAAAAGGTACTCAGTTATGTAATTTTGGGAGCGGGTATAATCGCGGCTTTTTCAGGATGCGAGGAGGAGGTACCGGAAGCTGCAACCGGTGCGATAAAGGTTTCATCTACGCGTTCCGGCGCGGATGTATTACTGGATGATACATTGAAAGGTCAGTCACCGATTATTATTCCGGACGTTGATACCGGCTCTCATTCCATACAAATTAACCTTTCCGGATACAATCCCTGGGATACAACGGTACAGTTAAAGCCGGACGACACCGTTGTCGTCGATGCCAAACTCGAAACAAATGACGGCTCCAAATGGAAGTTCCTTACCGACGACGACGTTGCGGCCTCACCGGCTATAGCGGATGACGGTACGGTAATCATCGGTTCGATGGACGGCCTCATCTATGCTCTCGATCCCGAAACCGGCGATTCAGTCTGGTCCTACGACGTTGACTACTACATATCAACCTCACCGGTTATAGGCCCGAACGGAACAATCTACTTCGGCTCCTATGACAGGAACCTTTACGCGTTGACTTCTGAAGGCTCATACAAATGGGACTTTACCAGCAAGGATCACATCGTTTCTACGCCGGCTATCGGTGATAACGGAAATATCTACGTGGGCATAACCTCTATACCGGCAATCGGCGATCCCGAGTATTACCTCTACGCCTTGAAACCCGACGGAAGCTACGACTGGCGCTACCGGCTTCGCTATAAGGCCACCAACTCACCGGCCGTTGCATCGGACGGAACGATATACGTAAGCTGTGAGGAAAACTACCTCTATGCGATTAGCTCAACAGGTTCCCTGAAATGGGAATACGAAATGCCTGCAAAGATGGAATCCTCCCCGACGATAGGTTCTGACGGCACGGTATATATAGGGTGCAACGACTTCAATCTCTATGCGGTATCCCCGACAGGTTCGGTGGACTGGACATTTGCTACAACGAACACCATTTCGGCATCGCCTGCGATTGCAGAAGACGGTACGAT
>WJJO01000458.1 GCA_014729665.1 Caldifarciminota bacterium | reverse complement strand
GTCCTGCACAGGCCTATACCCTTTGCCCCGAAGCTGCGCGCTATCCTTGCCTGTTCGGGCTTATCCGCGTTGGCCCTCACGTGCATCCTCGTGACCTGCTCTGAGAAGTCCATCAGCTTTGCAAACCTCTGGTAGACCTCGGATTTGGAAGGCTTTAATGAACCGTCCACCAGAACCTGTATAACCTCGGAGGGACGGGTTGTGACTACACCCGTGATTACCTCGCCCGCGGTTCCGTCTATCGATACGAAATCACCTTCCTTAATGGTCTTTCCGGCTACTTTCATCTTCCGTTGCTTGTAGTCGATTGCGATTGCCTCGCATCCTGCAACGCAGACCTTACCCATCTGCCGGGCTACGAGCGCCGCGTGAGAGGTCATCCCGCCGCGCTGGGTAAGTATGCCTGCAGCCGCTGCCATCCCGCGGATGTCTTCCGGAGAGGTTTCGATACGCGCAAGGATAACCTTCTCTCCCTTGTGTGCCCTTTCCTCGGCGTCGTGTGCGTTGAACACCACCTTGCCCGTGGCCGCGCCAGGACCTGCAGGCAGTCCCTTTGCCAGAACCCTGCCTTCCTTTACGGCCTTCTTCTTTTCATCCCTATCGAAGATAGGCTGCAGTAACTGGTTAAGCTGTTCAGGATCGATGCGCAGCAGCGCCTCTTTCTTGCCTATCCTCTTCTCATCGACCATATCTACCGCTATGCGGATGGCCGCGAAGCCAGTGCGCTTCCCCGTGCGCGTCTGAAGCATCCAGAGTCTGCCGCGCTCAACTGTGAATTCCAGATCCTGCATATCCTTGTAATGACGTTCGAGCTTGCGCTGAATGCTGTCCAGTTTCTTGTATATCGCGGGCATCTCCCGCGCAAGCTGGGCTATAGGCTTGGGGGTTCTTACCCCTGCCACTACGTCCTCACCCTGCGCGTTCTCCAGATACTCTCCGTAGAACCTGTTCTCTCCGGTCGCCGGATCGCGCGTGAACGCCACGCCGGTTCCGGAATCTGCGCCCATGTTTCCGAAAACCATGGCCTGAACGTTCACCGCCGTACCCCAGTCGTGTGAGATGCGGTTAAGCTTGCGGTAGGCAATTGCTCGCTCGTTATCCCACGAGCGGAACACCGCCTCGATTGCACCCCATAGCTGATCCCGGGGCTCCTCCGGGAAGGTAACGCCCGTCTTGTCCTTGATTAGCTGTTTGAAGCTGCCGACCAGCTTCTTCCAGTCTTCTGCGGCAAGTTCCGTATCGAGCTTGACCTTCTTTCGGGCCTTCGCCTTGTCAATCAGAACCTCGAACGGGTCGTGATCGTCCTTGGATTGGGGACGTACGCCCAAAACGACGTCTCCGTAGGTCTGCACGAAACGACGGTACGAATCGTATGCGAAGCGGGGGTTGGATGTGAGTTCCGCCAGGCCTTCCACGGTCTCGTCGTTGAGTCCGAGGTTGAGGATGGTATCCATCATACCGGGCATCGAGATGCGGGCACCCGAACGAACCGATACCAGCAGTGGGTTAGCGCTGTCGCCGAAGGACTTTCCGGTGCTTCGTTCGATGTGCTTGAGCCCTTTTTCGACCTCTTCTGCAAGACCTTCTGGATACTTGCCTGTTTTCAGGTAATCCATACAGAGTTCGGTTGTTATCGTGAATCCCGGGGGTACGGGTATCCCGAGGTTGGTCATCTCGGCAAGGTTTGCTCCCTTGCCCCCCAGTTCATTCTTCATCTTTGCCGAACCGTCGGCCTTCAATTCACCTTTCTTTTTCGTGCCGCCGAAGCGGTATATGAATTTCAAAAGTCCTCCTGAATTACTTGATTAAGGATCCAAATTCTAGTGTTGTTATCTATCAACTTCTCTTGCTGTTTATCTTAGCCCGCATCTAACCTTATTCATGTGTATTTGTGAATTTCCGTCCGGGATATGCGTAACCAGTCGATGTAATCGTTGAATCGGGCTTCCAGCCTTAATTATAGGTAATTAATCCCTTCCAGTCAACATAAGTAAATCCCCCTCAAGCAATGGAGACTGTCGGATATATCCAGAAAACTACAGATTACTTGCAAAACGGGTTTTTGACAAGTTCTATATTTACTCGACTTACCGCTCTGGCTTTTTTAACGCTCTGTGTCTCGGAGCCTCTGTGGTTACTTGTCCGACAGCCTCGGTGACTCAGGGGTGATAAATTCCTTTCTTACCTCTGAACTAAACTATTAAGTGGTAGCATTAATACTCGTACTCGTGGGAGATAATTAGACCGTAGTGGGCTGCGGTATAGTATTCACCGGAATCCTCATCTATATTATAGCTGTAAACCTCTATCTCTATCTTGTACATACCGTCCGAACTGGGTTCGACTATCACAATTGGTGTATTATCCTCTTCCTCGTCGCGGTCTATCTCTACCCATTGACCGTCAACATCCTTGTACACGATTATATCCAGGTCGGCCACGCGCCAGTCGGCATAGGCTGTAACCGCGTAGGTCCAGCCTGAATACAGCGGGCGTGTAAAAGGCTTGGGTTCGTCGAAGATTATATCTGCGTGAAGGTGAACTATCTCCTGGCTCATCTCGTCTTCCAGATACTCTACGTAAGTATACATCTCCGAAACCATCTCTTTCATGGTCGTGTAATCGTCCGCCGCGAACGAGACTGCAGGAATTAGAAGCGCCGCAATACTACCCACAACGATTATCTTCTTAAGCACATTGCCTCCTTCGTGCATCTTATTTGCGAGCAATATGAATACTATACGGTAAAACTTCAAAAAATCAAGATAACTCCTCGTACCGCTGTCGTCTCACCGCTGACAGCTGACGGTTGAGTGATTGAAACACAAAGATCGCAGAGAACACACGAGCTGCGGGCGCAGGTCGCAGTGAGTGAAGGCTACGCAGTTGCCTCCCAGGATCACAAAGACGCGGCTTCACCGCGAATTAATAATTACGTTATAATTTTGATATTTGCATTTTGATATTTGATATTTGACCTGAACCACGAATTTGTCCCCCTTATTAAGGGGGAATAAAAGGGGAAGGGTCTTGTATAGTTTAGTATCGAACTACTAAGCATAATTTGGTTTCCTCATAAGTATTTCTACTAGTTTATTCACCTGCTGGTCAAAAGTCAAATCTCTGTAGTTGTATCTGAATTCCATCTCCTTCAAGTAATACT
>WJJO01000457.1 GCA_014729665.1 Caldifarciminota bacterium | reverse complement strand
GCAAACAGGCGGTCGGCGGTGTACCGGTTCTGGTTCAAGCAGAACAGGGCGAGTTCCTGATAAGGTTACTTACTATCATAACCCTGACAACCGGGACCGTATTTCTCATGTGGATCGGTGAGTTGATTACCGAGAAGGGTGTAGGAAACGGCATCAGTTTCCTCATATTTATAGGATGTCTGGATTCGATACCGAAGAATATCGCAGATACCGCAAGGCTAGATAAGCCATGGTACGTGTGGATTATCCTTATAGCCATCATCATCTTTACCTTCGCCGCCATGGTTCTCATGACCCAGGCCACTCGGAAGATCCCGGTTCAGTACCCGAAACGAGTGATCGGAAGAAGGATATACGGTGGGCAATCCACATTCATCCCTCTTAGACTGAATACCGCGGGTGTTATTCCCATCATCTTCGCCCAGACATTAATGTCGGTTCCCTCGACCATTGCCCGTTTCGCATTACCGGAGACCAGGATAGGCGAGTGGATAACCGTCTGGCTGGGGTTCGGGCATCCTTTGTATCAGATTCTTCTCGGTCTGCTCATCATCTTCTTCGCCTACTTCTACACCTCCATAGTATTCAATCCCCAGGACCTTGCCAATAATATGAAAAGGATGGGGGGGTTTATCCCCGGGATTCGTCCCGGCGCAAGGACCGCCGAGTACATAAATACGGTTCTTTCCAGGATAACCCTGCCCGGGGCCATCTTCCTTGCAATAGTCGCACTTATGCCATCCTGGATCATGGGCAGTCTAGGTGTTCAGTTTTACCTCGGCGGTACAACCTATCTGATTATCGTTGGTGTGGCGTTGGATACCATCCAACAGATAGAGTCTCATCTCTTGATGCGTTCATATGAAGGATTGCTTAAGGGAACCAAGATCAGAGGACGCCGTTGAGGGTTGAAGTGCTTCTTGGACCACCAGGTGCTGGCAAAGGAACCATGGCCGCTTTGATAAGCGATTGTGCGGGACTATCGGTATTCGTTACAGGCGATGTACTTCGTTCCGAGATCGAGCGTGAAAGCGAGCTCGGCTTGAGTATCAAGGAGGATGTCGAAGCGGGAAGACTTGTGGACGACAAGACCATCCTTGCGTTGGTGAAAGACTTTCTAGCTAACCATAAAGAGGGCGTTATCTTTGACGGATTTCCCCGCACCGTTAATCAGGCTAGGGGCTTGCGTTCCCTTATCTCGAGCCAGGACGAACTCAGGGTAGTTTACCTCGATGTCGGCACAGAGACCATCCTAGCCCGACTGGGTGCCCGCAGGGTATGTCCGGAGTGCGGAAGTATCTACAATCTGCGTTTTTCTCCTCCGGCCCGTGATTTGGTTTGTGACAAATGTAATACGAAACTCATACGCCGCAAGGATGACACCGATGAGGTCATCAGGCAGCGAATCGGCGTATACGAGCGACGAACTGCCCCCCTGATAGATTACTTCAGTGATGTATTGATTAAGGTTGACGGCAACGGGACCCCATCTGAGGTTTTTGAAACCGTAAGAGGCGAGTTATGTCCGGGATAGTCGTTAAATCGTATAAAGAGGTTGAAGGTATCCGCAAGGCGGGCAGGCTTCTGGCTGAGGTTTTGGATACCGCCCGTGCCGCTTGCGTACCCGGACGGACTACCTCCGAGTTAAACGATATTATCGAAGGTTATATTCTGTCGCACGGCGCAAAACCGACGTTCAAGGGATACCGCGGTTTCCCTGCCGCTTCATGCATAAGCCTCAATCACGAGGTTATTCACGGTATTCCCGGGGCAAGGAGGATTAAGGAGGGAGATCTGGTTAAGATTGACGCCGGGGTTACCAGGAAAGGATTTATAGCCGATTCCGCCATCACCGTACCTGTAGGTGAACCTTCTGGGGAAGCACGCGCACTGATCGAGGTTACCCGGGAAGCGCTTGCGGCGGCTGTTGAGTACGTCAGGGATGGAAACCGGGTGGGTGATCTGAGTAATGCAATATTCGAGACCGCAAACAAGGCGGGTTTCGAGGTGGTCCGCGATTACTTCGGGCACGGAACAGGTATTGCCCTGCACGAAGAGCCCAATATACCGAATTTCGGACAAAAGGGTGTTGGCCCTTTACTCCAGAAAGGGATGACTATAGCCATAGAGCCGATGTTAAACCTGGGTACGGGCAGGGTCAAATTAATGGACGATAACTGGACGGTCGTGACCGCAGACTCAAGGCTTTCAGCTCATTTCGAGCATACGGTTGCGGTTACGGAAAACGGATGCGAGATATTAACGACTAATGTCTAAGAAGGATTTGATACAGACCGAAGGTTCGGTTGTTGAAGCGCTTCCCAATGCGACCTTCAGGGTTAAGCTGGATAACGGCTTCAGGGTACTTGCGCATCTTTCAGGCAAGATGCGTATGCATTACATCAAGATACTTCCAGGAGACCGGGTTCTGGTCGAGCTTTCGCCTTATGACCTTACCCGGGGCAGGATTGTATACAGATTCAAGTGAACAGGTAAGGAGTTTTTTGAATTATGAAAGTTAAGGCCTCAGTTAAGAAAAGGTGCGTTCATTGCAAGATTGTAAAGCGGCACGGACGCGTATACGTGATTTGCAAACGCAACCCCAAGCATAAACAGAGGCAGGGTTAGGAGGTTTAATGGCACGAATTTCAGGAGTAGATCTACCTCCGAATAAGGCGATAGAATACGCCCTTCCACACATATACGGAATCGGTCTTTCGACATCGCGCAAGATTCTTGCCGACACCGGAATCGATCCGCGTAAAAAGGTGAAGGACCTTGACGAGAAGGAGTTGAGCCTGATACGCCAGGAGATTGAGGAAAAATACAAGGTGGAAGGCAGTATGCGTGCGGATTTATCGGCATCAATAAAGCGACTGGTTGAGATCAACTGCTACAGAGGAATACGTCACAAGAAAGGTTTGCCTGTGCGCGGTCAGCGCACCCGAACCAACGCCCGTACCCGTAAGGGTCCCAAGAAGACCAGCGGGGCGCTTAAGAAGAAGAAAGTCTAGGAGGACAGTTGGCCAGAAAGAGAACGCATCGAAAGAGGAAAAGATTTCCAGATACGGGGATCGTAAAGATACACGCAACCTTCAACAACACTATCGTATCTATAGCCGATCGTGAAGGAAACGTTCTCATATGGGCTTCCGGTGGCAAGATAGGATTTAAGGGGGCCAAGAAAGGCACCCCTTTTGCGGCTCAGCAGGCTACCGATGCCGCCGCACGCGACGCAGCAGCTCATGGATTAAAGAAGGTTGACGTGTTCGTGAAGGGACCCGGTCCTGGAAGGGAAACCGCGATTCGTTCCCTACAGAATGCAGGGCTTCAGATTACACGTATCGTCGATACTACCCCGATACCTCACAACGGGTGCCGACCACCCAAGCAGAGAAGAGTTTAGGAGCGCGCTATGGCTAAAGATTTATCCCCGGTATGTAAGAAGTGTCGAAGGGAAGGGGAAAAACTGTTTCTTAAAGGAGAGCGCTGCCTTTCTGAAAAATGCGCCCTGTCCCGCCGCGGTGCGAAAGCGAGATCACGTTTCGTGAGACGCAGTTCGGCATACGCTCAGCAGCTTAAGGAAAAACAGAAGCTTCGTCTCATGTACGGAGTCTTCGAGGGACAATTCAGACGATTCTTCAAGCTGGCAGCCAGGCGAGGTAACCCGGCAATCGAGCTTCTTCTCCTACTTGAACGCAGATTAGACAACGTGATATACCGGATCGGCTGGGCCCAGAGCAGATCTCAGGCGAGACAGATGGTAAGACACGGCCACGTTTTGGTTTCTGGAAGGAAGGTGGATATTCCCTCCTTCTTTGTCAAGGCCGATGATGAGATTGAACTTAGAAAACCGGATACACCTTTTGCACAGGAAAGAGCGGAGCTGGCCGATGAGCCAAAGCTCGTAAGCTGGATTGAACTTGAAGGTAAGAAAGCGAGGATTTCGAGGCTGCCGGCAGGTGAAGACGTATCTGAGGTTCCTATAAACACTCAACTTATTGTTGAACTTTACTCCAAGTAATGGAGGGCCTGGTGTCTGAACGTCGTAAATATATCAAGATTCCCGAAACCGTAGAGGTTGATCGCGAAGTCCTGACCCCGGATTTCGGTAGATTTACCCTGGGGCCTTTAGCACGAGGGTGGGGATGGACAATGGGTACCGTAATACGTCGAGCCATGCTTTCCTCGGTCGAAGGGGTTGCACCGACACAGCTGCGGATCGACGGTGTCATACATGAGTTTTCTACCCTGGAAGGGGTTCTTGAGGATGTACCGCTGATTGTGCTTAACGTTAAGAAACTACGCTTCAAACTTGAAGGAGAAGGCCCTGAATACGCAAGGCTCCATGCAACTTCCCCCAGCGAATATAAAGGCGGTGATTTAGAACTTTCCCCCAACCTGACGCTTGTCAATAAGGATCAGCATTTGCTGACGGTTACGGTTGACAACCGACCCGCCCACCTGGAGATAAAGCTGGAACGGGGCCGTGGTTATGAAAACCAGGAGACGGTGAAGAAACGCTCCCCCGGAGAACCGGAGGGAACCATATTCCTGGAC
The DNA here is from genome assembly GCA_014729665.1 of Caldifarciminota bacterium. Lineage (GTDB taxonomy): Bacteria > Hydrothermota > Tepidihabitantia > B3-TA06 > B3-TA06 > WJJO01. Next base: position 5,083 of record WJJO01000457.1, on the reverse strand, counting down.
GCTTTTTACTCACCTGTCCGCAGGGTTAAGCTGGATGTAACCAACGTACGTTACGGTGAACGGACCGATTATGAACAGATTGTATTCGAGGTTGCAACCGACGGAACCATCTCTCCCGAGCAGACCCTTTCGCAGACCGCCGATCTCCTTAAGGGGCACGTCGAGGCGCTTTACTCGATTGCCGAACCCAAGGACGAATCCAGTGATTCTTTAGAGGTTGAGCGACCGGAGTGGATGGATATGAAGGTTGAATCCCTGGAGGTTCCCCAGACGGTAAAGAAGGTTCTGGCAGATCACGGTCTGAAAACCGTATCTGAGGTGGTAAGTCTGACTGAAGCCGAGATAGTAGGCTGGGGGGAGATAAAACCTCGATCCTTTGCCATACTGCGTTCGCGGATTCAGGATTTAGGGGCCGAATTTGCATCGGATGAGAAGAAATCCGACGCCGATGATGAGGAAGAAGAAGATGAGACATAAGAAAAACGTTGCCAAACTGGGTCGTGACCGTGCTCACCGCAAGGCCCTTGTAACCTCCCTGGTTCGTTCTCTCATCCTCTACAACAGGATTACTACCACCCTGCCGAAGGCTAAGGCAGCGCAAAGGCTTACCGAACGTCTGTTAAACAGAGGCAAACGAACCGATGTTGCAGCAAGAAGATACGCCTACTCATATCTTAATGATCACAAGCTGGTTAAACGTCTGTTCGATGAGATCGCACCCAGATTTGCAGATAAATCCAGTGGATTCACGAGGATTTTTCTTTTAGGAAACAGACCGGGTGACGGAGCACAGATGGCAGTACTCGAGATGACCGTGAAGGATGAAGAGCCTAAAAAGACTTCCAGGTTGCAGAAGACTACCGGTTCGGGGAAAAAGACCCCGGCTAGACAGAGTAAGTCCAAGGCTTCCGGCAAGGGATCTGCTGAGGTCCGGAAGACTAAGGGCAATAAGAAACAGTCAGATAAGAAGTAAGGTCAGGTTGCTTCGGCCCTCTCTTCAGTCAAAGATTTCTGGACTCCGCGTAACCGAAAAGAGTATAGAGTATGAGGGGAGTTTGGGTGTAGGGGAGAAGGTTCTGAAGGCAGCGGGGCTGAAACCCGGTCAACTGATATTGGTTATCAACACCGAAAACGGCGAACGTTTCGAGACCTATCTAATAAAGGAACCTGAGGGTGTGTGTTCACTGAGGGGCGGTGCAGCCCGTCTCGGTGAGATTGGCGACGAGTTGATAGTTATGGCCTTTGTCTGGCTTGAAGCTGAAGAGGAACTTGACCCCAGGATTATTAAGGTAGACAAAAACAACAATCTTACCGGTAGTCTATGACTGTGATTATCCTTGCAGCGGGTAAGGGCAAGAGGATGAAGTCGGCGAAAGCCAAGGTACTCGTTTCACTCCTGGGCAGGCCGATGATTTCACACATCATGTCAACGGTGCAGAGGTTTTCACCCGAGAATATCCTACTGGTGGTAAGCCCTTCCGGTCACGAGGCTATCAAGGATGTTCTCGGTGAAGAAGGGATACGCTACGTAATCCAGTCCGAAGCCAGGGGGACGGCGGATGCGGTGAAACTCTGTGAAAAATACGTCCAGACAAGAAGGTCAATTGTACTGTGCGGGGACGTTCCACTGATTCGCCCCAGCACCTTATCGGATATGATAGCCTTGCATCAGTCACGCGGGGCCGCTGCAACCCTGCTGTCCACCGAGATACCGGACCCCTCGGGTTACGGTCGTATCCTCCGCAACGGAGATGCCTCTGTCCGGGGTATAATCGAACACAAGGATGCGTCCACATCCGAAAGGGAAATCAGGGAGATCAATTCCGGCACCTACGTCTTCGAATCGGGATTACTGTTTGAACTCTTAAAAAGGGTTGAACCGAGTCCTGCAACGGGTGAATACTACCTTACCGATGTGGTAGCAATTCTGGTCAAGGAGGGGCACAGGGTGGAGGCGCTGAAGATAGAGGACCAAACCGAGGTCATGGGAGTAAACGACTTCATGGCCTTAAAGAAACTGGAGGATATCTATCGCCACCGGCTTTTGGAAAAGTGGAGCAGGGCGGGAGCGGTGGTTTCCCACCCCCAGATGTTATGGGCGGATATAGACGTTGAGCTTGCCCCGGGTACGAGGATTATAGGCAGAGCGGTTTTGCGAGGGAATACCAGCGTGGGACCAGGCGCCTCGGTTGGACCGTACGTAAGTCTCGAAGATACTGTGGTTGAAGGGAATAATCGGATAAAGGGGGTAAGATCAAGAAAATCGTCCTGATCGTCCTGGTTGTTCTGGTGTTGGGGGCGGCGGTATCGGTAGCGTATTATCTCCTCACACGCGACAAGAACCCTATGGCTCAACCCGAAGAGGTTATAAGGGTGGATATATACAATGGGACAGATGTATCAGGCCTGGCAAGAAGGACCCAGACCTTTCTCAGAGAAAAGGGGTATGATGTTTTGAGGATAGGTACGGCCAACGATCACTTTAAGCACACAATCGTCGTAGAACGCCTGAATCCGTCAAAGGCAAATGCCTCAATGCTTGCAAGGACGTTGGGTCTGAACAGGAAATACGTTACATTCTCCGAAGATTCGTCCCTTGCGGTTGCGGTAACACTATTCTTAGGCGACGATTACGAGGATTATCTTCCCGACAGCCTTGGGGTAATACCGTGAAACTTGCCTCCGCGTTTGCCAAGAGGATTGCAAGGGTACTCAAGGATAAGAAGGCGGAAAACATAAGGATTATTAATGTAAAAGGGCTTTCCACGGTAACGGAGTTTTTCGTGTTCGCAACCGCCACATCTACCGTACATAACCGGGCATTGGCCGAGGAGGTCCGTCTTAAGGGACGGGGCGAATGGGAGCTTCATCATATTGAGGGTGTAGAGGGCGGCGACTGGATACTGATAGATTTCGTGGAGGTCATAGTGCATCTGTTTTTAACCGAAACGCGAGATTTTTACGGTCTTGAACAACTGTGGGGGGATGGAAAAGAGGTGCAATGGGCTTGACAGACGAAGGAAACTCCATATTCTTAAAATACCAAGGCTCAAAGGAGGTGCAGTGAATCTATATAGTCTTCTTAAGCCTGAGCGCATAAATCTCGATCTTACCAGCCGCAAGAAACAGGACGTTCTGCTGGAACTGGTAAGTTCTTTTCGGGAAGATGAAGATTCAGGCCTGCTGGTTTCAACCCTTCTAAAACGAGAGGATTTGGGTTCTACCGGTATCGGCAAAGGCGTCGCGATACCACACGGCAGATCGTTGGTGGTTGACAAGCTGGAATTGGTCGTAGGCCGCTCCACCAAAGGTATATCATTCGACGCCATCGACAAGAAACCGGTTCACCTTTTTTTCCTTATCGTTGCCCCTCCCCAGGATCCCGGGAACCAGTATCTTATCACTCTGGGGCGGGTTGCCGTCGTTTGCCAGGAACTCTTAAAACGGAAACAATACGAGAAACCACAAACCCCGGAGGAGTTTATACAGCTGGTGAAAGAGATCGAAGGGAATCTTTAATGTCGGATGAGTTGAAGATACTGCTCGAATTGCAGCATCTTGACTACATGATAAAAGACTGGCGTAACGCATCTACACGCAAGGAATTTCGAAAGATCGGTTTTCAGTTAGAGACCGATAATCCGGTAGAGATGTTATTAGAGAAACGAAAAAAACTTGCCGAGCGCATCAACAAGCCCCTTTTTCAGATGTATGAACGTATACTTTCACGCTACAAGGATTGGGCAGTGGTTCCGGTGATAGACGGCTTCTGCGGCGGGTGTTTCAGCAAGGTGCCGACAGAACTTTCAGGTCAGCGTAAGGTATTGAACAACTGCCCCAACTGCGGGCGATTCATCTACTGGGATTAGCTGAAAGAAACCGATGATGTGGATTCGGAGGAGACGTAATAAGACTCCGGTGGGTTTTTAATCATGTGGTTTAGAATACTTGCGATATCTTGTGCAACAATTCTTTCCTTTGGATGCAATCGTATCTCACATGATAAGGCGGGTCTGGAACCCCCGGATATTGAAGTCGATATTCCAGGGGTGAAAGAGAATCGATCGCTTCGGCAGATAGAAATGTCGATAGGTGGTGAGGAGGTGACCCTTGAGGTTGTTGTCGACCGCGAAGAGAGAAGGCAGGGACTGATGTACCGGGACAGTCTTGCACCGAACGCAGGGATGCTTTTCATATTTCCTTCAAACCTCTACGGGCCGTTCTGGATGAAGAACACCTATATCCCCTTATCCATCGCTTTCATTTCCTCTGACAGCGTAATAGTCGGGATTATTGACAGGATGGAGCCGTTGGATACCGTAACCAAGTACATGCCGGATGCGCCCTACCGGTATGCAGTAGAGATGAATGCGGGTTGGTTCAAGAACCACGGAGTGGAAGTCGGAGATACGCTTGAGATACCGTCGGTGCCTTAGTGAAGGTATAAGAATTGCCACAAAGGACACGAAGAAGAAGGAATTTATCTGGATTAGATATGCGAGCAGGCTGGAGAGCCTGCGCTACATAATTAAAGGGAGGTTATATGTTACGTAGGTTAAACTTGATAGGTTTGTTGTTGGCTTTCTCGACTGCAATGATATCCAGTGAGCAAGAAATAGCCTCTTTAACCCTTGAATTAGTAAAAGGCACCCTGGCTATTGCCGAACCCGTGTGTTTGAGAGTAACCTTGAAAAACCTTTCGAATCAGGAATTGGTTGTTAATCGTAGTCCTGTGTTTGGTGTTTGTGAATCACATCATTTATCAATCCGGGTTATAACGCCGGATGAAGATGAGTGGAATTACATTGGTTCATCTTTACCGACCTTATACCTTCCTACTGCTGAGCATTTCTTCTTACTACCCCCGTATAAACAGATAGTTGAAAGAATGATTCTGTGGTGGCATAAAATGTGGCTTCCAGAAGAATATAGACATAATTATCAAGGGTCTTGTATAGTTTAGTATCGAACTACTAAGCATAATTTGGTTTCCTCATAAGTATTTCTACTAGTTTATTCACCTGCTGGTCAAAAGTCAAATCTCTGTAGTTGTATCTGAATTCCATCTCCTTCAAGTAATACT
>WJJO01000456.1 GCA_014729665.1 Caldifarciminota bacterium | reverse complement strand
AGTCGGAGTACTCCGGAAAGCAACCGGCGATAACGTAGCCGTCGGCAACCTTGATGATGGACCGACCTTCACCCAAGATGCTATCGTAAACCTTTGTCCAGATTGTATCACGCGGCCAAACGTCCCAGACACTGATATCCACGACCAGAAGGTGGCGGAAGAACATCCCTTCATCGTATACCGCACCTACCCCTACGTTGTGTGTTCCCTGATGGGTGAAGTCAAATCCTGCTGAGGGAATCCCTTGCTCGTATACGTATTCCCAGCCCACAGGACAGGCATGTATCTTTCCGGGGATAAACACTATAAGGGATAAAACGGCTGGTATTAAAAACGCAAACCTTTTCATATTATTCTCCTTCCACTGGTTTGTAATTATACAATAGGCTTTGGATAACTTATGTCAACCCCCTGCTATCTTTTTAACCGACGGTTTGTAGGGACGATTCACTTCGTCGCTTCGCGTGGCTTCACCGCTTCGCGTCATGACCGAAGGATGCTGCATCAATCGTCTCTATATTCTATCTGACAATCACCACCTTCTGCGCGGATGCTGGGCTTACAGCTTCCCGAATGAAGTATACACCGGGTGAGTGTCTCTTACCCCAGGTGATCATTCCAGATGATTGGACGGTGCTTATCTCGTCAACCTTGCGGCCTGATGCGTTGTAGATGTCGGCTCGGAAACCGTAAGGATAATCAGAGAACTTAAGCACTATTTGATGACCGGGCGATTGTGTTATTTCCCAGTGTGTTACGGGTGTTACGGGGTGTGTTACGGGTTCTTCAACGCTCACAAAGCCAAGCGAATCTAATTTCATAAGCAAGGTCTGGTTGTACTCACTGGTACTATACGTTCTTGTAAAACCTGTTATTATATAACCGCCATCGGAGGTCAACTGGATGCAGTCTCCCCTGTCGTTGGGGTTACCGCCGTAGGTGCGGGTCCATAAGGTATCGCCTAATGAGTCGGTTTTAAGAAGCCATATAGCACCCGTCCCATAGTATGAGTATTCCTTTGAACCCAGCACTATATAACCTCCGTCAGGGGTTTGTCTGACCGAGCGACCCACATCGACGTCATCACCATAGTCGTAGATCCTTGTCCAAAGCGTGTCGCCTAGGGTATCTATCTTCATCAAAAGTAAAGCGCCATTGAAGATAACGTCATAGTCAACTCCACCGGTTATTATCCAGTTGCCGTCAGACGTAGGCTCTATTTCGTAGGCCCTGTCATTGAAATCCTTGTCACCTAGCTTGTACAGCTGAGTCCACAAGGTGTCGCCTGCAGAATCAGTTCTGAGAATCCAGAGCCCATCCTCGGGTCCCTGACCGGCTACGATGAAGCCGCCATCGGACGTTACCTGGATGGAGTAGCCTGTTTCATATTCGAATTTCCCAGCAGTTCCGTAGCTTCGGGTCCACAAGCTGTCTCCATTGGTGTCAACCTTAAGCAGTAGAAGGTCGTCAGTCCACTCTTCGTTTCTTCGCGCGACGTTAACCCCGGTAATAATATAACCGTCGTCCAACTCCCTTACGCAGTAGGCGTAACCCGGTCCGCCGTAAGGACTGGAGAAGCTTCTGGCCCATAAGGTATCCCCATCCGGATCGAGCCTGACAACCAAAGCACCTTCTCCGGTTGCAATAAAACCCGCATCCTTTGTTTCCTGTATACAGCGTGCAGTGGAACCTTCAACTTTACGTGTCCATAAGGTGTCGCCCGCTGTATCGGTCTTAACAAAGTACATGGAATCGAATTTATAAGGTTCCCTTAATGCTGAAACAATAGTTGTGTCGCTGTATACGGCGGCGACAATGTAACCACTATCGGATGTCAACTCAACCCAGAAACCGTAGTTGCCAACAGGACTTCCAAAGGTCTTAATCCAGCCGGCATGGGCTTGATGGAAAAACCCGAACAGGGATAACACAATGAGTGAAAACACAAGGATTCTTTTCACCTGAACTCCTTTATAGTAAAAAAATGCGTATTGAAACAGTTAAGTCAACCTGGGGGCGGTTAACACACCCAGGTTTTTTTGATTTACTTAATCGCCTTCGAGGTCGCCGAACCAGTCTCCGTTATAAGATTCGGGATCTTCATTAACCCACCATGTGCCTTCTGCTGTGTCGGGATCCGAACTTCCATTATCATAGGGATCGAAGTAACCTTCCCATCCACCGACGACGGTACCACTATATTTCCAGGTTCCATTCTGTGTAACGCCACCAACCGTGTAGTGACCTGTAATAGAACTGTAGCTGGTTTGACCGTAAATGTCCTGATTACCTGAGTTGTCATTACCCCAGAAACCGGTAATAGTGTTACTCGCTGAATCGAGTGTGCCTTCCCATGGAGAGAATGGTTGAAGATTACCCCAGTCACCTGTTGCGTCACCGTCGAAGTCGTAGGGGCTTCCCGCCAGTATAACCGTTGCGAATATTGCAGTCAATACTGCAATTGCAGCAACGGCAAGCTTTGTAGATTTAGGCATATATACCTCCTCGGATTTTAAGAAGGGGCTTCATTGCCCCCCCCCAACAAGGTTATTATAGGAACAATAATGTTGGCGTCAAGTTTTCGACATTCCTCAAAAATAATCTTCCCAAACAGCATCGGTTTACTCAACAAGCGTCGACCTTCGGTACTCAAAATAGAGAGTTGGAAAAGGGGGAGGTTTTACGGAGTGCAAATGATGGTTAATCTCTCGGGAAAAACACCCCGGAGGTCGGTAAGTGATAGTAACGATCCCGGAAGGGATATTAGATAGGAGTCAGAAGATGAGCGTCATAAATAAGAATGCACCCAGGTATCGCAGTTCTCGTAAGAGCGAGAAAAGCCTTAAGCTTACAGAGCTTGTTGAATTGACGGGGTACAGCCGCAAGCATCTTGCGATGCTGTTACGGAATTCGGGTAAGGTTATCTTTACACCGCACGGAGTAAGGGTAATAGCCGATCCTTATGTTTCTTTTGTGTCCAGGCGAGGACGGAAGAAGGTATATCCTGAAGAGTTAACATCTTACCTTAAGGCGCTGTGGGAGTTATCCGGCTGCATATCCAGCAAGCATCTGGCCGTCTTCATACGAGCCAACCAGGACTTTATTTTCAACTCTCCTAAGTTGAGGGATATCTCTCCGGAACTGAAGGAGATGCTTTTGACGATAAGCCCTGCTACTATCGAGAGACGGCTTGCACCGGTAAGGAAAAAAGAAGAACTCAAAGGACGCTACAAGGCCAATCCAAATGCCTCGAACATCAAAAAACGCATCCCTATTCAGACTCACTTTGATAAACCCAGGGATCGCTTCGGCCTGGTCGAGATAGACCTGGTGTTCCACTGCGGGGAGTCTACCGCAGGCGACTTCGCCTACACCCTCACCGTTACTGAGATAACAACAGGCTGGACCGAGCTGAGGGTGATACAAAACCGCGCGCAGGTATGGAGCGTAGGCGCGCTCAAGGAGGTAGTGGATTCGCTTCCCTTCAAGGTGATAGGCATACACTCGGATAACGGTTCGGAGTTCATTAACGCCCACCTGGAGAGATTTTGCAAGAAACGCTCCATTACATTCACTCGCTCCAGGGCATATCGAAAGAACGATGCCCCCTATGTTGAGAGCAAGAACTGGTCTATGGTCAGGGTCTATACCGGATATAGACGATACAACACCTGTGAAGAACGCAGAATACTGCGAGCGATGATGCGGCTGGTCTCACTCAAACATAACCTGTTTATACCTACCATGAAGTTGGTCTCCAAGCGTCGGGAGGGAACTAAGGTACACAAACGGTATACTGTCCAAACACCCTTTGCCCGACTTCTGAACCTCAATGATCTCAACAATACTCAGAAGGTTCGGTTGCTCAGATTGCGTGAATGCTGCAGCTACTTCCGGCTTATTAAGGCGATAGCGAAACTTGCTGAAAAACTTGACCGTGCATACAATAATAAGTATCATCCAAAGGAGGCAGCATGAACTTGGCAACACTTTCTTCGGAACGATTTATTTATGAGGAAAGACGGGAGCCGGAGCGCACACTCTCAGGATGTCTCAACAGACAAGAGTGTCTGTCCTACATACCTATTCCAGCCCCTCGGTACACGGTATCCATACCTCAGTTGTTCTAATCCTAGCCTACAGTCAGATTACACCCCCGGGTCTCTAATGCAGGTGAATTAGTTTCAGTGTTTCATCTATCTCCGGCGTCCTTAATCTGCAGAAGTAAATCCCCTTTGCCAGACTCTTGCCCGTCATGTCGGTGCCTTTCCATCTGATTACGTGTTCACCTTCACTAAAGTTGCCTTTGGCAAGCGTTGAGACCTTTCGGCCCGAGGCGTCGAACACTTCCACCGATACCTCAACCTCACGCGCTACAGCAAATGAAATCAGAGGGTCGTTTTCTGAAGGATAGTTCGTGGTTACCTCAACTTCGGTCATCGACGGAAGATCTGGCGTATGCTGGCGAAAATCACTTGTTACCTGGAACGTCCCCAGCCTGTCGACTGTGGCCGAGATTACAGAATTATTTCGATCGATATAGCATGGAATCCTGAACCATTCACCGTCCAGGTAACGCATCACGGCAAGCGTGGAGGGGTCTGCGCCTACCAGGTCATACCCGCTGTAGGAAAATCTTAATGTAACGGGCGTCGACAGTATATCCCCCGAAGGCCCGATGCGGTAAGCCGGTCCGACGGCTCTACCGGTATTGACAGTCTTTACTGCGTATGCATATGCTGTTTTACCGCTCGTAACGCTTGCAGGTATTATGGTAAAGAAGGTTGAGGATTCGACGCAAGATTCAGGAACCTCAAGTTGAACTACACCGTCGAGGGAGGTTAGCGAACCGCCCGAGGAGGCAATCTGGGATACGTTGAAGGTTCGAGAAAACAAGGTATCCCCCGCCGCGACCTCTACGGTCGCGGTGCCGCTCCGGGTGAACTTGAAGCCACCCATGTAGTTAAAGGTTTCGGCTACACCCTCAAGCTCCACCGATTCCCCCTCACCGTTGATGGTAACCGTGACCTCGGGAGGCTCAGCCAGTTCCTCGTTTATGGGCACCACCCAGATATCGGCGTATTGTGACAGGAGGGGATTCTGAAGCACCGGTATGTCGACGGCAAGCATCTCGGGCTCACCTGTAACCGATATCCTTCCTGAGATGGCCTCTTCCATATCGGCATGGTTATTGAAAAACACCAGGTAGAATACCTCAGAAAGGGGGGCGTCCAATGTAGTATCGATTTCACCTTCGATTGAAAAATGCCCGTAGGTGGTGAACTCCTGTTCTGCGAGGAAGTCTTCAAGGCCTTCCAAGTCGGTTATAAAGAAATCGGTCAGCTTGCCCGGGGCAAACTTGACAGCCGACTCTGATGAAACCTCTTCGTACGAGTAGGTCGGACAATGCCCCAGATCGCAGCAGGAATCGACCTGCAGACTAAGGCTTGTCCCTTCACGAGGTTGGTATGTACCCTGTTCGGTTACGAGCTCTCGCGCCTGTGGATTGTAGTCCGAACTCAGTGTGCAGGGAACAACGTGATGACTCCCTGCAATAGCGGAGGCGGAATCTATTATAACCCCCAGCTTTTCCCACAACACTTCAGCTTCGTAGTTCTGCTCTTCTCCAAGGGTCGTGGTAAATACTCCCTCTCGGTTGGTAATACCTGAATACCCCTTGATTAATGAAGCTCCCTGCCACCTCTCGCTCTTTAGATCTACCTCACCGTTGCCCACCGGCTTGCCTTTGGTATCGTAGACGTGTACCGAGAGCGTGCAGGAATTGGAGTAGGTTTCTACGGAACTGAACTGGTAGCCGTCTCCTCGCCAGTTCCAGATCATGGAACAGTACTTACCACCGCCGCGGTCCTTATCGTATGCACAGCCGGAGTCGGCCGCGTGTGTTACACCGCCACCCAAATCGACCTGACATGGGAACCATCCGCTTTCCCCGCCGAATGCGTCGGTAGGCCACCAGAAGGCGTTCCAAACGTGGTCCTCGTTTATATCCATAACACCAAGTGCCGGAATCAATCCCGTACGCAGCCCGGCGCAGAAAAGGTCCTGACACTCCCCGCAGTTGCCGTCGTGGTCTGTGGCAATCTCGGAGGGTTGAATGGGGCGGGGGTCAGGTACAGGTTGAGCACCAAGGGGCAAAACCCGAGAAACCCACCAACCTATGGCGTTTATGGCGCCCATGTCGGCTGAAAGTTCGCGGTCGGCAGGCCAGACATGACGCTGACCGTCCCATACGAACTCGATGTCCGAAAGCGCGTCTTGAAGCAGAGGATAGACTCCGGCGGTATAGGAGGTCGTTCCGTTGTCATAGTACAGGAACTCGCGCCAGAACTTATCGTAGATTATCTTCGGGAATTCATCGGTAATCCTGGGGTGGATAACGTACCAGTAGTAGATTGAGTAAGGTATCTCATAGGTAACCGTATCCCCGTCGTCGAGGCCTTTATACGAAGTGGTTGAGTAGTAGTCATCGTCGCTCTGAGGATCACCATAATCGACTATCTCAACGTATCCAAGCTCTTCGTCTATATCGAACAATCGATTCAAATTCTCTGTAATGACAGAAAGGTTCATGCTCTGCAGATGTTTATAGGAAATGTGTGCCGCCTGAAAAGCTATCTCGTCCCGCAGTCTCGGATCTAAAGGATTCAGGATCATATCGGCTATCGTATTCTGCTTAGCCTGGCTTAGGCGCATAAGGTTGTCAGTAAGATCAAGCCTGAGCCATCGCGGCGAGGCCGTGATGGCGGCCTCCGCATCGGATGTGAGTCCATAATCGGGCACCAGTGTATCCGAGACCGTCATCTTACCGGGATCGCATCTTAATACGTATGCAGTCTGGGCGGGAATGAGAATATGAAAACCAATCTGGCTGGTGGTTTCTGCCGGAAATTGCGATACGGTGCGCAAATCTGAAGGTCTTGTCCAATCAATGCTCGGGCGATGGATAAGCTCAACGGTGGGGTTAACCTCACAGGTAACCCCTCTCTCTGTCTCCCCCGCAGATAAAAGGGAGAGAATAACTGACAACCAAATCATAATATCCTCCTAGGAATATTCAATTGAACGTAAAGTATGTTAACTACTGTATGGACTTTGTCAAGGACTGCCTGGACGTTTTATATCGCTACCTTGAACTCGAATGCGTTCCCTCGCTTCCCTTCCACCTTTAATACACCCATCCTGCGTAGTGTATATGTAATACGTCTGGTCTGGTATATGGAATATCCGGACGCTCTTGCAAAGTCTGAATTCGTGAATGGTGTTTCAAGTGAATCCGGGATGAACCGAAGGAAATCCTGGCCTCTTGTGAACCTGTGGGATTCCGTGACCTTGAGGAGTCTTCTATCCTTGATACTGACACCCCTTCTGCGCCAGCTGCCCTTCCCGTCTGCACAGCGAATCTCCTCCATCCTTATCATCAGGACCTCGATGCTGAAGTTTGGGTGGTTAATCATCTCGGGGATATGCAGGAGTTCGTCGAATACATGGATAAGCTTCCCCTTTTTCGGGGACCTTCTCCTGCTAAGGACCTTTCCGGTCTCCGATACCCTAATTATCCAGGTTTGTGCAGGTATAGGGTATAGAACCAGGATCTTATGATAATCAATGAGTTTTTCCAGCTTGCGGCGTATAGAAGAGAAGTTCCTGGTTTGTATCTCAATGAGTAGCGGTCCCCTTACGATATCGATTACTGAACCTTCTATCTTGACCTCGAAACGGTCTCCGGGGCGGGAGTACCAATCCTTTATCCCGAGGTGAAGGCTGCTTTCGTTCATTGAACCTATACCATCGGATATTGGCATATGCTATTGTATCTTACAGGTTAAGTTTATGCAAACCTGTCACGCAGGGCAAAGTGATCGGCACGGAATATACATATTTCTATATCGGAGTACTCGCGCGTGATCCGGAATAAATAGAGATCGATAGTCCATCCGCCTGCGATAAACCAGGGGAAATTCGCCCCTTTCATTATCCGGAACACCTTTTGGGGTACCTCAAATGCCTTAGCTGTCATCCTTTTTTCCGGGCTGTCATCGAAACTACTCTCGAGTAATGTCCCATCCCGTGCCGCTCGATCCGGGAACCGAATCTGGCCCAGACTTCATCGAATGAGGGGGTTTTTACGCCGTAGATCCTGGGTACGTTCTCGCAGGCGAAGCGGATCTCTTCTGCAGCCTGGGCAACGGTTAGTTTTTTACCTGTATAGAATGTTTTTCGGGATATGAGGTTGAATCCGTTCACCGTAAGCATCTTTTCGTAATCTGCGGCAGGAAGCCATGTTGCGCTACATAACCAGGAAAAGACCTCGATTTCAAGCTGTTGAGCTTCGGTTTCTGCTTCCTCCGCAGGCATAACACAAAAGCAGAGATAACCACCGGATTTAACTACCCGTGCAACCTCACTGAAGGTATCTTCGATCCCCTGCTTTCCTCTGGTCATGTGAACATCCTCCAGACCCAGAAAGTTCACGACCATATCGAAACGTTCACGAGAAAAAGACATCTCACTGACATCCATCTTTAACCCACTCAAACGATCTCCCAGGCCCGAACTCTCGATTCTTTTGTTGAATGCATCGACGTCGCTTTGCGAGATATCTATCCCCACGACCTTGACTGAGGGCTCTCTTTCTGAAATTTCGAAGGCAAAGAATCCGTAACCGGTAGCGATATCGAGTATTTGTGTGTCTGGTTTCAACGGTAGACACGCGGCAACCTTCGTCCGCAGTCCCTCTAGCTTACCGAAATATCCGCAATACTCCTCACGAGAAACGTAATCTTCATGCATCAAATTCCAAGCTGCAGACGAAGTGTCTTTTCGAGTGATGCAACCAGCCACTCCTTGACAGGAGTCTTGCTGCCCAGGATTGTATAAATTGTAGACGTTAACCTCTCCCCGACAAGGTATGCCTTTAGATCGTCGACTACGTACTTGAATCTGGGATAGGCTGGAGAAAGAGCAAGGTTCCTTGCATGAGATGCAAAGGGATTCTCAGGATTCAGGTCACCGCCGATTGCCCTGAGAACCACGATAAGGTTGGACGGAAAGTTCCAGTTGCAGGGCTGAAGATGATCAATTGCAGAGGCAAGTGTCAGTTTAACTACTTCACCGCCGACCTTATCGGTGATTACTGTGTTGATGGTAGCACCCCTGTAATGAGCCTTTTCTTCGTATCTATCGGGATAATCCACCATCTCGTAGTACCGGAACTCGGGGTCGAGGAATGAACGCAGCTTTGCGCACACCTGCCTTACCTGCCAGACCTTGAGCGGTGTACTTTCGCCGATAAAGTTGAAAAGGTCTTCGACAGAAATACCCCCGATGCCGAACGGCGGTACGTCAAAGTGTTCTTCGTTTACCCACGCGGTAAGGCTGCCGATAACGAGCTCCGTGAGTGCCTCGCGCGGATGGATCTCTCCGACGGGTCTTGAGCCGGGTTTCTTAAGAGTCTTACCTTCTCCTATAGCGCGGATGATAAGTTCAACATGACGTTCAGCCTTGTGATGACAGAGTTCGATCCTGCCGATGAGATTGCGAATCTCTACTGTATCATCGTCCAGCTTGCCCAACTTATCCTCGAGTTTATCGATTGCATCGACCTCGGCGTCCTCCGGCCATTTCTCATCCCGGTATCCGAAGCAGTTGCGCCACCATTTCCGCTTTTCCATACTCACATGCTCTCCTTTATTATACTCTTAAAGATACCTAACACCTGCCCCGTGTCAAGGGTGAGGTAACTGGATGGATCAAGGAGACTGGATAGACTTATGGAGTTTAAAGGGTGAGTTAAAAAAACCCATGATTAAGTAACACGTTCACCCCTGATTAAATCCTCGCAGGAACCTCTCTTGCGGATTAAACGTGCGGTTTGACCATTAACGAGTACCTCAGCTGCCAGGGGGCGGGAGTTGTAGGTCGAGGACATGGAAGCCCCGTAAGCCCCGGCACTCATAACGGCAATAAGATCTCCCTTGTCGAATCGAGGGAGTCTTCTGTCTTTTGCCAGGAAGTCCCCTGATTCGCATATGGGACCGACTATATCGGATACTTCGATGTCGCGTTCCTCATCGACAACGTGCGCGATCTCGTGATAGGCGTCGTATAGGCTGGGGCGCAGAAGATCGTTCATTCCCGCGTCGACGATAACGAATCTTCTGTCTTTTCCCTTCTTGGTGTAAAGCACCCGGGTGAGAAGAATCCCTGCATTACCGACGATGCTTCTCCCCGGTTCAAGGATAAGGGTTACGTTTGCTTCGGCGAGATGGCGCTTGACCGCGTCAGCAAACTCTGCGGGAGAAGGCGGGTTTTCCGTATTGTAAGGGATACCCAGTCCTCCTCCGATGTCCAGATACTGAATATCGTTATCCTTTTGTCTGAGAACTGTAATCAACTCGATAAGCTTTTTGACGGCATCTACGAAAGGTGAGAGTTCGGTTAACTGTGAGCCTATGTGGCAGTCAACACCAATGATGTCGATGTTTGGAAGCTTCGCTGCTCTATCGTATCCCTCTAGGGCGTACTCGAACGGGATGCCGAACTTGGATGTTCGCAGTCCCGTGGCAACGTAGGGATGGGTACCGGGGTCGATATCGGGATTGATGCGCAAAGAGATGCGTGCCCGTTTTCCCATCCGTCCGGCGACCTCATCGAGCGCTGCGAGTTCTGTGAAGGATTCGATGTTGAACATGAGTATGTCAGACTGAAGGGCATCCTCCATCTCCTTTTCTGTCTTGCCCACACCGGAGTAGACGATACGTGATGGTTCGATACCGGCTCGTAGAGCCCGATACAGTTCACCCCCGGAAACAATGTCTGCGCCTGAGTCCATCTTTGCCAGCAACTTGAGTATTGCACCTGTCGGGTTTGCCTTTACAGCGTAGCAGATGATGTGGGGAATTGAGGCAAAAGCCTCCTCGAATACCTGATAGTGCCTTGTTACGGTCGAATGACTGTAGACGTAAAGGGGTGTGCCGTACTCCTCGGCAATAGAGGTCAGGGATTTATCCTCACAGAAAAGCTCTTTTCCCCTTCTTTGAAAGCTATGCATCTTCTCCCCTGCTCTTGCAGATAAGTGCCGTATGCAGGCTTTTCACAGCTTTCTCGACCTCATCGTCTGCAACGACAATAGATAGATTTACCCCTGAACCGCCGTAGGTTACGAGCTTAATGTTAACATCTGAAAGTGCGTTAAATATCGGTCCGGCAACACCGGGTGTATGAGGCAGATTTCGACCGACAACACTGACCACACCCACTCCATCCTCAACTCTCACCTTTGCCACTTCGCTGAGTTCGGTTTCAAGCTCCTTGACTCGATGGGTTGGAGCGAGTGTAACGGTGACATTGACCTCAGAGGTTGCGATGTGATCAACGGATAAGGCAAGGCGATCGAACACCTCGAAAACCGTTCTGAGGAATCCCCGGGCTCCCAGCATCCGTGTAGAGTAAACGTTGACCATCAGCTGGTTGCGCTTGCATGCGACAGAGGATACGGCTTGTTCATGAGGGTCGGTACCTGTCAACTCGTCTGATATGAGTGTTCCCGGACTGGAAGGTTTATGAAAGTTAAGGACTCTTACAGGAATCCCTTTCTCAACGGCGGGCTGGATAGACGAAGGATGAAGTACCTTTGCACCGAGAAATGCAAGCTCCCCGGCCTCCTGGAACGAGATGTGACTGACCGGTTCGGCATCCGGCACGATCCCTGGGTCTGCGGTAAGGATACCGTCCACGTCCTTCCAGAACTCTATCAAGTCAGCTGATATTCCTCGAGCTACAAGCGATGCCGTGAGATCAGAACCGCCCCTGCCAAGGGTCGTGAACGCTCCGTCAGGTGTTGATCCCAAAAATCCGCCGGTTACCGGTATCTTTCCCGAGGTTAACTCTGGTATGATTTTATCCCGGCAGTTCACGGATATAGCATCCATGCATGGATTTGCTCTGCCGTGGTCGGTATCGGTCCGGATAATCTCGCATGGATCTACAAAACAAACATCGATATCTCTTGAGTTAAGGATCAGGCTGAATAATGGTGCGGAGAGCATCTCCCCCGTTGCCAGGACTGAATCTCGAGTTCTGGGACTCACCTCCTCCAGATACTCCATACCGTCTATTAATCTCCTCAACCTGGAAACGTTATCTGAGATTATTTCTTGCGCCCTTGTCCTGAGTGATTCACCGACTATAAGATCTCCGATAATATTCAAGTGGTAATTTCCGATTTCTTCCGCGGTCTTTCGAGCGCTTTCCGGTTCTTTTGCACTGACCGATTCGAGGATACTAGTAAGCAAGTCGGTCGTCTTCCCGAATGCCGAAACCACTACTACAGGTTGCCTATTCATCCTGGATTCGATGATGGATACTGTATTTTTGATTGTTTCTGCATCGGCAAGCGATGCCCCGCCGAACTTCATTACTATCACTACTGCTCCTCCTGGCTATTTTCTGAGACTCTATTATACTTACTAATTTAGATTGTTAAAGCAGACGATTAATGACTGGATAAATTCGGCCTTTCCCACTATGTACCCGTTGCGGTCCGAAACGTATCACTCGGCCAATCGCTTCTAGGATTGGTTGTGCACATAGGCCGGACCTTGCTCAGATATCAAACCCTCCTCGCCAGCTCTTTTTGAATCAAGCGATTTAATACCGACTGCAGCAGATCGTAGCTCCGAAGAATGGGCGCAAATCCCGCCGAAGGCATCTGCTTGAGGGAACCGACCTCGGAATAACGCAGATCGACGAGGTAAATATGGTTTATCTCCCCTCCTGTCCACCTTTCCTTTGGGGTGGGGACCGTTTTTGTGCGTATGTAGTGGACGTGATTTCGGGGGATTCCTCTATTGGTTATTACCACTGTATTGATGACCGGGACCACGAAACGAATGACTTTGGGGATTTTGTAAAGCGAGTTCACGTACTCCCGGGCATATTTATGGGCAAACCTCAGCCATGCCGCATCCGAGGCCAGGGATGAAAAATAATATACAAAATAGTATGCGTGATGTGGTATGAAACCGGTCCTCGCCTTGCCTCGGGCAAATAAATCAGGCTTCTTGCGGAAGCCGGGTATCTTGAAACGGCTATCCAGCACGAAACCGCGATTCTTGAACTCCGATTCAAGTTCTTTAAGGTATTCAGACTGTTTGAATACACGCGGAGGTTTCATCACAATTGGCTGACTCTGAGGTGCATGAATGTAATGCAAAAAAGCCCTGACCCCGATAAAGAAACCGAACAAAGGGGTAGCGACGATGGTAAATAACGCCATACCCTTCTTTTCGTTCTTGAAATAGTATCGTATCCCCCATATCCAGAAGTAGAATATGGGCAGTCCCAGGCCTACGATTACTATAGATAAAGGCAGGATAACCTTGACGAACAATCCTTGCAGTCCTCGTTAATTGATACAGTACGAGATTAACTTATCTATCTTCATCTCGTACTCGGCCTACGCGGACTTGTCGAGTGTGTTGAACTGTCCTGAGTTGAGACCATCGAAATCGGCAACCCCTGTCACCTTGATTCCCCCTTCTCTTCCAAAAGATTGAAAAGTGTGTATGATTAATATCGACCATGTCTCCTGCGATTCAAGCAACGTTCAGGTACACGCATACAGCGGCCCAGGCATAGAACAGCCAGTAGAATACCCCAAGCCAGGGTCTGGACATGATGCGATAGAGCCGGTATTCCTTCGTAGGCTGGATTTTACCTAGTTTAATGAGTTCATCATCGATATCGCCTTTTCGCCCCCAGGGAAGGGCGTTCCATACGAAGGATAGGGCTAAAGGGATAAGGGAAAGACCTGAAAAGAAAATAATCCTGGGGTAGGCTGATTTCAACGGACATCCACCTTGTAGGCGAAGGATGATTAGCTGGGCGGCTGAGACAAAAAGGAAGAACACCAGGATATCGAAACCCCTGTCCAGATATGGATTGCGTGCGAGATCCTTTACCTTCTTTCGTTCTTCTTCATCGAGATCGAGTGTCTTAAGCTCCTTCATGCGCAGATATACGTGCAAACAGGCAACAGCGAAGGTAATCAGCAGAAGCCCTGCTCCCGCGAGGATGTAGTTTGTATTGCTCATGTGGACCGATTCAGGTTCCTATCCTGAACACCCACTTGAGAACCTGACCCAGGGGTGAACCGCTTCGTGATCGAATCTCGCCGCCTACCCCTGACACCTCGAGTTCACCCTTCTTTGTAATGAGTACAACATCGCAGTTCTCAGGCACCCTAACCCTGACATCGACCTCGTATAGATTAAGGCTGTGCATCAAGGAACCCATTGCCCCTTCAGGAACTAATTTGACGATTACCTTCTCTGTCTCGTGAACTATAGATACATTATAAATATCCTCTTCTGGCAACTTAACATCCAGTACTATCCGGTCTTCTTCCCCTGTCTCAACAATAAGGTGTGCGGGATCGGCATCCAGAATGAGAACCGGTCTGGACCCGACGGAAAACTCCCTGTGTACGATTCCCGATGCCCCGAATGCGGCGGATGCAATGCAGGATAACACCGCACCCGCCATCAGTCTCGATCTCATCATGCCTCCTGCCTCGCGTTGAATGAAGGCCCCCTGTCCTTAACCAGACAATCAAACACTAATATCTACTTCCCGGTTGGCGGTTTTATACCTGGTGTGGGTACATCGGGTGCATCAGGAGTGGTTTCGGGTGTCGCATCAGGTGTTTCGGGTTCAGGGAGGGTGTCATTATCTCCCCGTATCATCATAGTTCCCTTCTCAATCTTTATCGACCCCACGTCCGAACGTATCCTGAGCTTTGGACCGCCGGTTCCAATCTGGGCGGCAAGATGCCTGTCGCCTCTGCTGATTATCTTGTTCGGCTTCGGGTAGATGGTAACGTCCCCCAGGTCGGTCTCGGCATCGATATCCAAATCCTTCTTGTCCGAAAGCGTCACCTTCACCGACCCCACATCGCTGGAAAAGAAATTATCTTCGCCTTCGGTTATCGTTCCCTCGAAATCTATAGCCCCCATGTTTGAGGAAGCCCTGAACCTTCCTGACGAATTTCGGACCTCTATCCTGCCGGTATTGCTTTCCAGCAAAAAATCACCCTTTGAGTTATTGAGTTTAATTGTTCCTGCATTGACGTCAGCATCGAGTTTCCCTGAAAACTCCTCTATCCTGACCGAACCGGTCGAGGTTGAAACACGTACGTCCTCTTCAATATCATCCAGGCTAACTACCCCGGACATTGTATTAACTTCGATATCACCGCTGATGCCTGTTACGTCAACGCGTCCGGCATCGGTTGAAAGCTCGAGATTACACTGTCGAGGGACTTCGGCCCTGATAACCACTTCATTTTTATCTATCGCATGCAGGGGAAACGCCAGCCAACTCATGATCCCCTTATGTTCCAAGTTGATTCGAATCTTATCCCCTATCTGACTTGAGGATACCCTGAAGTCCTCCTTGTCCGGAACCTTGACTTCAACTGTAATCTTCCCTTCCGATCCCTTCTCAATAATTACGTGAGCGGCGTCCGCTTCGATTATTAGGGTAGGACTTTCGGTAAGTGTAAATTCCTTAGACAGTTTGTCTGCCGCCACGAGCCCTGAAACGGCGGTCAGAAACACGATTAATAGATTCAGTTTCATCTTCATACTGCCTCCAATGCAGATAACCTGCCTGCGATGCAGATCGCAATAGAAGACGAAAAATCCCACGATTTTGTTTCCATAAGGGATTCTAACCCGATGGTTCGTTCTGTCAATCCCTGGATTAAGACAAGGGGCTTAAAGCCCCTTGTCTTAATAATTACTCTGAGTTGATAAATCTGAAATTCTGCGGTCTTTTTGCACTATGTGTAAAAAGCGAACAACTACTTAAGGTAAAATCCCAGAGAAAGTGATACGGTATTCAGCCAGTTATCGGTATACCCGTCTCCGTATGAATCCACTGTTTCATCCTGTCCTCGAGCTCCGCCGCCCAGGTAGCGCAGGTTGATGTAGGAGTCCATCCCCTCGCGGAGTTTGAAGCCGTAGCGTGCTGATACGTCGAATATGGCGCCCATGAAGTCGTTTGCCGAGCCGGTTATATAGCGTCCGTCGGCCCAGAAACCGTCGGCCTCGAAGCCGAACCAGGTGCCGTTATCGAATGGTTCTTTCCATCTAAACTTCAAAATGGGAACCGGACCGATGTTCTGTGTGAGCCGGAGTGAATCTCCCGTCTTGGGGGCGTATGAGATGGTGGCGTTGCGGATCTGGAAAGATATTCCGGCTGAAAGTTCACGGTCAGGATCCTTTGCAAAGTCGTAGAGGTAGGATGCACGGTAGAAATCGAATCCGTAGCGAAACTCCATCGGGGTTCCTGCCGGAAAAAGCAGGCTGTCTGTAATCAGATCGTTTTCGAGTATGTCCTCGGTAACCAGATTCAAGGGTTGGTAGAGAAAGATTAAGTTATGTCGGTCCACGAACTTGAACTCCGCGGTCAGACGGTTGAAGAAGAATAGGTTCTTCTGACCGCCTTCCTCTACGTAGTCGAATTCGGTGCCTGTAAGACCTAACTGTATACGGTGGGAGATGAAACCGACGAAACCTGTTTCCAGGCCTGCCTGAAACTGATATGGATTTGCCGGATCGTTGAGTATCTGCGCACCGGCAATCCCCGGAAGTATCAGGAGAGCCAGTAAACCTGCAGTGAAATACCTTTTATAGGATTTCTTGTCTTTCATCTTAAACCTCCTCGAAAAAGGTTGTTAACGAATTACCCTACTATTATAGTATGATTATCAGGTTTGTCAAGGTGATAAAAAAAGCCGGCCTCGTGGCCGGCCCTTAGAAATTCAGGGATTTGTTTATTCTATGGTTGCATCTTTTGTAAGCTCGTAAGCCTCATCATCTGAGGTTCTCCAACCCCAGAAGTGCAGGGTATAGGTTCCTTTGAGGACAACGTTATCTTCGCCTTCAAGCCAGTAGATACGGAAGTCATAGTCGGTCTCGCCTGTATAATCACCTGCAATATCCTTAACTTCGTATGGAGCCAGGATCGTTGTATCGGGGAGATCAACATGGATTGAATCGAGACTCACATCCTGATTAAAGTTATAAACAAGGGTCTTGTATAGTTTAGTATCGAACTACTAAGCATAATTTGGTTTCCTCATAAGTATTTCTACTAGTTTATTCACCTGCTGGTCAAAAGTCAAATCTCTGTAGTTGTATCTGAATTCCATCTCCTTCAAGTAATACT
>WJJO01000455.1 GCA_014729665.1 Caldifarciminota bacterium | reverse complement strand
TAACAGAAGATACGGCAGACAGCATGCTTCGCATCTTCGTCGATATCCCCGTCAATATCTCCTACAGCGCCGGATGCGACGTCGAGCTTAACCTTCCGGAATCCCTCTACGTAGACCTTGTTACCTCAAACGGTAAGATTGATGTAAACGGTCATTCAGCCGGTATGTATCTGAGAACGTCGAACGGTGAGGTTGAGGCGTCAAATACCTGCGGAGACGCCGAGATCATTACCTCAAACGGGGAAATTGACCTTTCCAACACCTCAGGCAACTACGGTTTGAGTACATCCAACGGCAAGATTACAGTAGACAATCATTACGGGAGCATTGACGGTGAAACATCAAATGGAGAGGTTAGCGCTGAGGTTGTAATGCCGGTTGAGGGAGGGATTGCACGTTTCGAAACCTCCAACGGCAAGATGACGGTTGCAGTGCCCGATTCTGTATACGCATCGATATACATGAAGACCTCCAACGGAGACATTGACATCGACGATCTGGATGTTACCATCGAGGAAATGGATGACGAAGAGTTCAGGGGATACATGGGGCAAGGTGAGGATATGGGCGAGATATACCTGAAGAGCTCGAACGGTGACGTAACCCTTAAAAGACTGTAAAAATGGGTAGGTTTAAGCAAGTGAATCATAAAACAGTATGAGACGAGAGAGCCCTCGGGTCTCTCGTCCTGTAATGTATTATATGAAACTTGAGCGGAGAAGGGAACGTCTTAGAAATTAGAAGGAAATAACTCAACCCAGGAGGTTGATGTGAAGAAGATTATTTTTGTACTAAGCGTCGCTTTTTATGCAGGCGCGATTGCATGCCTGCCCGACGTTTACGATAAGGATTACCGCGATGAAGCCGCCTACGAGGATCAGGATTACAGTTATTACGCGCTTGCCTACAACGAGGTATATATACTGACCGAAAACGGCGAGATAACCACCTCGGCTTCACAAACAGATTCAATAGAGTTAGGTCTGCGTTTGAGCGCTACCGGTTATTCGGACGCGGATGCCGAAGAGCATCTGGCTGAAATTGACGTGGAAATCGATGCGGATTCTGCAGGCGAGATACTCAGGGTAAGCGTATATATACCAACCGATTACAAGCGCGATTACGGGTGCGACGTTACATTGAAGCTGCCGGATTCGGTATTCGTTGATCTTGAAACAACCAACGGGGAAGTGAATTCCAGCGGACACAGTAACGGTTTGAATGTCTTTACCTCCAACGGTAAGATAGAGATTACGAATACTGCTGGTTATGCCGATCTGGAGACCTCAAACGGTGAGATAGAGGTTTCAAGGCATACGGGAAAGATAGAGGGGGAAACTTCCAACGGGGCGATAACCGCAGACGTAGTAATGCCGGTAAACGACGGTTACAGCCGGTTCGAGAGCTCGAACGGCAGGATATCAGTGGCGATTCCGGACTCAACAGGAGCCGAGGTAACACTCAGGACATCACTTGGAAGTATCGATATTATAGGTTTGAACGTTACAGTAACCTCCCAGGACGAAACTTATCTGGAAGGAAGCATGGGTTCGGGAACCGGAATAATCTATCTTAAGACATCAAACGGAGACGTTACTTTGGAGAAGCTGCCGTAACTTTTAATCCCACAACAGTACTTCGTACTATTGCGGGGTCCCGAATCTTACTCCTTCGGGGTATTCTATCAATTACTTAGTGCTTGCGCACGGCATATAAGGATGCACCCGTAAACAGCCTAAGGTGGACTCTTCGGCAAATTGAAGTAAGAACGGGGCGGCAAAGCCGCCCACTGCTCTTGGTGGTTCCGGGTTGTTTGTAGAATCTCTGTTGAGTCCTTCCCTTCCCTCACCCAGGTAATGCTCAAGGTCTAATCCCTATCCCGTTATTTCAGCGAGCTTCTCCTTAACCTGAACTGCATGCCCTTTCGCCTTGACCTTGGGCCAGTGGTGGGCTACGTTGCCTTCCGGATCTATTAGCACGGTCGAACGCTGGATTCCCATGAAGGTCTTGCCGTACATCTTCTTCTCGCCCCATGCACCGTAGGTTTCCAGTACATCATGCTCGGGATCGGAAAGGAGTTTAACCTTTAAGTCGTGCTTTATCATAAAACGCTGGTGACTCTCGCACGAGTCACCGCTTACTCCGAGGACCTTTGCGTTCATCTTCTCGAAGTCAGCAATATACTCCGTAAACTGCAGGGCCTCTGTAGTGCACCCGGGGGTATTATCCTTGGGGTAGAAGTACAATACTACCCATTTACCCTTCAGGTCAGAAAGCTTTACTTCGTCTCCCTGTTCGTCCTTCAGGATGAAATCGGGCGCTTTTTTGCCTATCTCGGTCATAGTAATCCTCCTCGGATTAGAGTTAATAGTCTACAAATATTATAGGACTTATCTTACGGGTGTCAAGGTCGGTCAGGATTTTTCGAACTTGAGATTCAGTGTTGATTTCTTATATTTGACTCGACTGATAGATAACTTAGGTTACCTTTAACTCCTCACCTACTGGAGGCTGTCGGACGCGAAGCGGCGACTAAAGGAAGCTTAAAGTAACCACAGAGGTTCCGAGACACAGAGCGTTAAAAAAGTCAGAGCGGTAAGTCGCGCAAATAAAAAACTTACCAAAACTTGTTTCGTAGGAATTCTATGTACGCGAAGCGACGAAGTCACGCGAAGCGACGAAGTCAATCTGCGGATAGTCGAACTTAT
This sequence comes from Caldifarciminota bacterium, assembly GCA_014729665.1. Taxonomy (GTDB): domain Bacteria; phylum Hydrothermota; class Tepidihabitantia; order B3-TA06; family B3-TA06; genus WJJO01. The sequence continues at coordinate 1,179 of WJJO01000455.1, read as the reverse complement.
CCGACAGTTTCCTTTGGGAGAAGGATAGGATGAGGGAAAAGGTTTTTGATAATCCCCGCTCCGTCATCTTTTCCTTGAGATTATTTATTCACTTGCGTTAAATACTTGCAAGGTTTATTATGATTCGTATCTTTATCCGGCGATCTAAACTCGGTGTTTTCTGTGGTGATCACCGGCTACAGGAATCTGGCGATAAACAAAAAGCGCCGGTTTTCACCGGCGCTCTTCGCACTCTCTCTCGGTCTCGAATCAAAAACTCATCAAGAATAACGAGGAATGCATCGTTTAGTGTTTACCAGCGATCGCGGTTATAACCGCTACCCCGGTCGAAGCCTCCTCTTCCGTCGCGGCGTTCGCGACGTGGGCGGGCTTCCTCTACTCTTATCTCACGGCCTTCGTGTTCGGTACCGTGAACGGCACTCATGGCCGTATTGGCCTCCTCGTCATTCGGCATTTCTACGAAAGCGAACCCGCGAGGGGCGTTTGTATATCGATCCCTAGGGACCGATATATCCGATACTTCTCCGTGTTCGGAGAACATTTCGCGAACCTTGTCCTCGTCATAAGAACGAGGAAGGTTCCCTACGAATAAACGCATTTTTACTCCTTGTCCGAAGTCATTGGAGACAAACGGACACTTAATTATAAGGGTTTGACGCCCCAAGTCAAGTCTTTACAGGAAGGTTGGGTATACTGAGGCATGAACAGTAATCAACTCAAATATACTGAAAACAAAGAATAGATTAAAGTTGTCAGAAATACCCGGTAGGTCTGAAGACCCCGGCAATCCGCTTCGCGTGAACCTCCAGGCCGCAAAGCGTCTGGCCGGAGCCCCCTGAATTTTTTATAAACTAGAAATAACCCGTAAGTCTCAGGATTCCGCCGTTGATTGGAGATCCTCCGAACTCCGAGGTTTCATCCCCGAAGGAGACGAAGCCGAACAGGGAGGCATCCATATTGTCGCCGAGGCTGATGTTCAATGCAGGGATAATCATCCCTGAAACGTCTGCCGGGTTGATGATTGCCGCCAGACCGACCGAGTGGAAGCTTATTATCGTCTGGTCTGCGCCAAGGTATAGAAGGTGGCGTCCCATCGCCTTGCGCTGTCCCCCGGCACGTTCAAGCCAGGCCTCGAATGTATAATCGTCTGCCGACTCGAAACCCCGACCGTAATAAAGG
>WJJO01000046.1 GCA_014729665.1 Caldifarciminota bacterium | reverse complement strand
GACCGACTTCGCTACAATCAGTGCTGAGAAGATAAAGTGGATAGAATCAAGACTAAACTCAAGGCCCAGGAAGTGCCTGGGCTTCAAAACCCCTCTCGAAGTCGCCAACCGCAGTGTTGCACTTCAATGTTGAATGTAGGTGATATATATGGATCGTGGGCTGAGGTAAAAAAGTGCCGCCCCATAAAGTTATCTGGAAACCAGGGTGTCCGGCTCGAGATAGCAATATCTTACGAAGACGATCTGCCGGATATGATTGTCCAGCAGCGGTTGTATATCGCCGACAATAGGTTCTACATCCTGAGTACGAGTTATCCTGCCGACATGAAAAAAAGGGGCAATGTGCGGAAGTTCTTCCGTTCGTTCAGACTGCTCGAATAATCCGCAGATGACGCAGATTTGCACAGATTATAATGTATATTTGAGAACGGGTTCTCTAACCATTAATTAATCCGTCAGCGATAAATCGTCAGCCGTTTGCCGTCAGCTGTTTGCCGTCAGCGTCCGGCGGTTCGCGGTCAAGCGGTCAGCGGTCAGTTCCTTCTTGACAACCGGTTATTCGACACCTATACTGCATCCATGTGCGCAAGGTACTGTTTTACCATGACGGTCGCCGATATCAAGAAGCGGTTCTGGCTTACCCAGCTTCCAAAGGAACTTCCCATCAGGTACAACATCCCGCCCGGCACCGATGTTCCCGCAGTGCTGAACACCTCGCCCGACGAGCTTCAGTACGTGCGCTGGGGCCTGGTGCCTTCGTGGTCGAAGACGGATAAGCCGAAGTTCAAGGCCATCAACGCCCGGGCCGAGACCGTCACGGAAAAGCCCATGTTCAAGGGCCTCGTCCGTTCAAGGCGATGCATAATGCTTGCCGACAGCTTCTACGAGTGGAAGAAAACGAACGGGAAGAAGACGCCGTACCGGATAATGATGAAGGACGAGGAGCCCTTTGCCTTTGCCGGGCTGTGGGACAGCTGGACCGACGGAGACAGGGAGCTGAGAACGTGCCTTCTTGTGACGACCGAACCCAACGAGGTCGTAGCGCCCATACACGACAGGATGCCCGTGATTTTGACACGTGACGCCGAAAGGGCATGGCTGGATGAGGTTCCTCTCGATGAGGTCGGGGCATATCTCAGGCCATACGACGCGGAGCTGATGAAGGCCTACGAGGTATCACCCCTTGTTAACTCCCCGAAAAACGATTCAAAAAGCGTTATTGCACCTGTTAATCGGCTGTTTTAGGCACACGGCAACGAACCGATGACGCCGTCACCGAGGGACCTGCTCGATGCTGTTACAGGCTGGAGAGTTAATCTCCACCTCGGACCTACGCCCGCTCGATGGTCTCCGTACCTCTGCGCAGAGTTCTAACGCTGTCAGCGGTATTATACAGGATTGATTAATTTCCGTGGGATGCGTGTTAACCCTTGTTTATCATAAACAAAAGTATCCTTGAACGTATTCGTGGGGAATCCCGGTTTTTCTCCGATTGGATCGAATTCGAGTAATTTTATGTGTTAAGCTAAATATATCCGCAACTTAACCTCTATTGAATCCATTTGATTACAGCTCGAATTAACCCCCATGGGGTTGACAAGTGGGGGAGAATATGTACAATGTGGTAATGAATGGTGAATTGTGGGTAATATGATGCGATTCAGAGGTCAATTTAAGTATGCTGTTGACCATAAAGGACGTATTGCGGTTCCGGCTCCGTTCCGCCGTTCCCTGGATGCGGCTAACGAGCGTAAGCTCGTTTTAACAAAGGGATACGACGGCGAGATAGAGGTTCACCCCCTTTCGGAATGGGAGGAGTTCGAGAACGATATGCTTTTAGCGCTTCCCCGCTACAAGAGAGAGACCAGACGCTTCATGCGCCGCAGGGCTGCGTCGGCAACCGAGGTGGATATGGATTCCCAGGGTCGCATCATGGTTCCGCGTCACCTTGCGGAGTATGCAGGAGTAGAAAAGGAAGCGATTATAAGCGGCGCGATAAGTCATTTCGAGATATGGAATCCGGAAACCTTTGAGGGCTTTAATGAAGAATCCGAACAGCATCAGGAGGCCGATTCCGAAAACTTAGAAAAATATCTATCCGATGAAGGGAGCAGATAATGAAAACTATAGTTAAACGTGATGACGGCATCCCTTTTGTTTCTCTGTCAGG
>WJJO01000454.1 GCA_014729665.1 Caldifarciminota bacterium | reverse complement strand
GTCCTTACTGTATGAAGATGAAACCCGCGGATGATTTCGTAGGCGGAATATGTACAGATTGCCTGCCCAGCTTCCGAAAACAAGCACAAAAGGTTCACGAGGAAGCAACGAATCTGCCTGAGGAAGAAAAACTCTACGATGCACCCGCTGACTCCAGGATGATACGTCACGCCGGGATCTTCGGAGTCATCGGTGTTATCATCGACTTTATAGATCAGGCGTTATCCCTGCATGACCGTCCTTCACTGCGAATGTTCGTATACCTGATTCTGTTGTTTGTCTTTCTTGCCGTATTGCTCTGCATCGTACTGCTGTTATCCCGGATAGGTCAGTGTGTGAATACGCCTTGAGATAACCCGTTAATCTTCAATTTGATCCAATCGGAAATAGTAAAGACCGGCAACACCGGCCTTTACAGATTCACTTCTATCTTTTTCAGTCCTCAGACTGAAAAAGAGTTTCATTTCGAATGCGGACAGTCGTGCCCTTTAGCCTTTGGGCATCCGCCTTCCTTTGCCTTCTGGCACCCTTCTTCCTTGTGGTCGCATTCGTCGGGTATCGGTTCGCCGAGAATAAATGCAGTAACCGCGGGCAGGAAGCATGGCGCAAACTCCTTGGGCAGTTTGGAGTACTCCGATACCCCGCCGGTAACGGCAGGCTGGAAAAGGTGATTGGCCTTGCAGCAGGTCTTGATTACGTAGTTGTCCTTGCCAATCTCTTTGAAGAGTTCGTCGAGTGCCGGCGCATTTTGTTCTGCAACAGCTTGAACATCCTTTTCACCGAAGAAGGCAAGCACCCGGGCATCGACCTTAGCCAGGTCCTCACGAGGATCGTATTTCAGAAAGTATCGGTACCACGGACTCTGTACGACATCGAGCTGACTCTGGACACGTTTCTCGACCCATTCGTCAAGATTACCTAATGCCTTTCGTTCCTTCCTGGTCGTCTCCTTCTTGATGAATTTCTTAGTAGTTTTTTCAAGGTTTTTGCGGAGTTCGTCCTCCCCCTCGCCGGTTATAGCATAAGCAAGTAACTCGTCCTGAAGTTCACGCTGCTCAGCAATCTTTTCAGAACTCATACCTTCCGCCTCAAGCAGGGCTACCATCTGTGCACGAAGCACCTCGTCACCGGGCAGGACGGTTCCACCCATCAGTACAATAAATTCGACCTCGGGATTGTCCGCCGCAACCATGCCTGCGATAAGTGCCCCTTCTGAATGCCCCAGGAGACCAATCCTCGTAGTATCGATAACAGGCATCTCATTATGAGTCATCGACATCATCTTCAGATACTGGATCTGTGCATTCGCGTCTTCTGCATAATCACGGCTCATATGCTTACCCAGACCGCCTTCTCCCTGGTCGAGGAATCCCCTGTCGTCGCACCGCAGCACGGCAATACCGTTCCGCGTAAGATAGTCTGCAATGACGGCAAACATCTTGAAACCCATAATATTCTCGTCGCGGTCCTGCTTACCTGAACCTGTTATAAGAACGACTGCCGGAGATAGTTCTTCACCTTCCGGAATCGTAAGGGTTCCTTCGAGGATCACCTCGTCTGTAGACTGTATCTCAACCTCTTCCTCGGTATATGGAATCTCGATCTCGACTAAGGGTTTCAGATAGAATGCCCCGGTTGCCGCTCCCTGCTTAAAATCCCCTTTTATTTCGGCCTCTTCCAGTTCCCCCGAGAAAACGGCAAGACCCGGTCCAGCATCAAGTTCGAAGTTAACTTTGGGATCGTTGAAACCTACATTAACGAGTTCCAGGTCTCTGGCCCCCTGCTGGGGTATGTCGATTGTCGCTGTCAATGAATCTCCCTCGGCAATAAACTCTACTTCTATCCCGAGTTCGATATCCTGAATGATTATCCCTCCTTCCCAGGTACCCTCGATTGTCGACTGCCCCAGTAAGATAGCACCGAGAATTAACAATCCTGAGATTACTTTTCGCATTCAATATCCTCCATTTAGGATTTCATATTCCTTACTACTTAAGTCTGGATTATACCCAGTTATCAGTAATAGGCAAGGAGATTATGTCTGGATAATGCAAGTGAGTCTTCGGCATGCAAACGTTTACTCTGCAACCGTAATGCGTGTAGTCATCAGTAGGCAGCTGTAAGTTGTAGCAAATATTTTCATCCTCGGCCCCGCTTTTTTTTACATATCTTTCCAGGTTTCCTGAAGATGTTCGTTCTATGCGGCGGTTACTTTTGCCCGTACAGGCTGGATGCAGGCTCCGGTCGGACACGCCTTTACGCACTCACCGCATCCCACGCACTTCTCCGGGATAACCTTATGTATCTCACCCTTCTCACCCTCTATTGCCTTGAACTTGCAAGCCTCCACGCATGCGTGACTTCCATCGCACTTTGAAGGCTCTATCTCAGCCTTAGGCCGCGGTAGGGTAAAGTCAACGTAACAGCTGGGTTTAACTGGACACTTTGCATAGCAGATGCCGCAGTCGGTGCATTTGGCAAAATCCATCACCGGAAGGTTATCGACCATCTTTAATGCATCGTAGGGACACATCCTCACGCAGATTGAACACGCGTGACATCCCTTTTTACATACATCGCGGACACCTTTACCCTTCTCGTGCGAGGCGCATGCAAGGTATACCTGCTTCGAGACTGGTATGAGTTTTAGTATATTCTTTGGACATGCCCGGATGCAGTTCCCGCAGCCCGTGCATTTCTCTCGGTCGACCACGGGCAGACCTTCGGGGCCCATGTGGATGGCATCGAAGGGACAAACCTCACAGCAATCGCCGAATCCCAGGCACCCGTAGGGACAGGCCTTGGTTCCTCCGCCCAGGAGATTGGCGGCACGGCAGGTACGGATACCGTGGTAGTCTGCGGATTGTGCAACAATGTCGTTACCGCCCTGACATAAAAGGAATGCGACCTTAGGCTCTCCTCCGCCGACCTCAACACCCATAATCTCGCCAATCTTCTCGGCCAAGGACGAACCGCCTACCGGGCAGGCGTCAGGCGGAGCATCTCCCCTTGCCACCGCAGCCGCATAGGCCTCGCAACCCGGGTAGCCACACCCTCCACAGTTAGCCCCGGGAAGGGCGTTAAGAATCTTTTCTTCCAAAGGGTTAGGCTTTACAGAAAGCTTGAGATTAGCGACCACCAGTATCCCTACCATTAAGAGTCCCAGTCCCCCGAGAGACGCAAGGGCAACCCAGATAACCGTTAAGTCCATTACGGCGAAATCCCGAATAAGCTGGCAAAACCTGAAAAGGCAATCGCAAACAGTGATGCCGCGATGAACGCTATAGGGTAGCCTTTGAATGACTTGGATATAGGCGACATCTCAAGACGTTCGCGCAGAGCGGCAAACAGGATCATGACCAAGCCGAAACCTATTGCCGTGCTGATTGCGAAAACCGTACCCTGGAGGAAACCGAAGCTATTTTCTATAACGAGAAAGGTTACCCCGAGGATTGCGCAGTTGGTGGTAATAAGCGGCAGATAGATTCCGAGTGCGGAGTATAGCACCGGTACGAACTTCTTTAAAAACATCTCCACAAGCTGAACCAGTGAAGCGATAACCAGGATAAAGCTAACCGTACGAAGGAACACCAGTCCACCGGGAAGCAGACCGCCGAGTATTACGGAATTTGGTGCAAGAACGAGTTGATATATCCCCCACGTAATCCAGGTGGCAAAAGTCATAACGAAAAGCACCGCACCACTCATTCCAATGGCGGTAGATAGACGGGTAGATACCCCGAAGAAGGGACAAAGCCCCAGAAAACGCATCAACACGATGT
>WJJO01000453.1 GCA_014729665.1 Caldifarciminota bacterium | reverse complement strand
TCTGTAATGGGTGCATCCAGGGCGCTCGAGGAACTGGCAAGGCTCATGCCCTCCCAGGCGCACAAGATTACAGAAGAGGGCACCAGGGACGTACCCATCGAGGAACTTGAAGCCGGTGACAAGGTACTCATAAAACCCGGGGAGAAGATACCTGCCGACGGCGATGTAGTTGAAGGCTCTTCATCGGTCAATGAGGCTATGCTTACCGGTGAATCAAAACCGGTTGCCAAAGAAGATGGCCATGAGGTGATCGGTGGTTCGGTTAACGGAGAGGGTTCGCTGACCGTCCAGGTTAAAAAAACCGGCAAGGACTCCTACCTTTCACAGGTGGTTGAGATGGTGCGCACCGCCCGGGAAAGCAAGTCCAGAACCCAGGACTTCACCAACAAAGCGGCAATGTGGCTGACCATCGTTGCCATTTCGGCAGGCGCATTGACTCTTGCCGGCTGGCTCATATTCACCGGAAAGGAGTTCTCCTTCTCCCTGGAGCGCACGGTAACGGTGATGGTCATAACCTGTCCCCATGCCCTGGGACTTGCCATACCACTGGTGGTGGCGGTGTCCACCTCGCTTTCTGCAAAGAACGGCCTGCTCATACGCAACCGGCAGGCGTTCGAGAGGGCACGCAAGATAGATGCGGTCATATTCGATAAAACCGGAACGTTGACTAGGGGCGTATTCGGTGTATCCGACGTGGTTTCCTTCGGCAAGATGGATGAAGACGAATTATTATCTTACGCCGGATCTGTAGAGACTCATTCCGAGCATCCCATAGGAAGGCGAATCGTCGAGGCTGCTGATGAGGTCTGGGACGCTGAAGAATTCTCATCGACCACCGGCAAGGGGGTCCAGGCTAAAGTTAAGGGCAGAGAGGTTATGGTTGTAAGTGCCGGTTATCTGAAGGAGAAAGGCATCGATATCTCCAATAAGGAGCTTGATAAGATACTCGAGCAGGGCAAGACCACCGCGTTCGTGTTGATTGATGATGAACCGGTGGGAGTGATAGGACTTGCCGACGAGATAAGGTCCGAGTCAGCCGAGGCGATCAAAAAGCTCAAGGAGATGGAGATAAAACCCATGATGCTTACCGGTGACAACCAAAACGTTGCCAAATGGGTAGCGGAAGAGCTGGGCTTGGCCGAGTACTTTGCCCAGGTACTGCCCGACCAGAAGGCTGCAAGGGTCAAGGAAGTTCAGGACAGGGATTTGGTAGTGGCCATGACCGGTGACGGGGTTAACGACGCACCCGCTTTGGCTCAAGCCGATATCGGCATCGCCATCGGTGCCGGAACCGACGTTGCCGCCGAGACCGCAGACATCATCCTGGTTAAGAGCAACCCAAGGGACGTTCTGGCAATCGTGAAACTTTCCAAAGCGACATGGAAGAAGATGGTTCAGAACCTTATCTGGGCAACCGGATACAACGTGGTGGCCATTCCCCTGGCCGCAGGTATTTTATTCGGTCTGGGAATACTCCTCAACCCGGCGGTTGGAGCGCTGCTAATGTCTCTAAGTACGATGATAGTGGCAATCAACGCGGTGCTTCTTAAAATTCAAAGGTAGAGTGTATCAGTTCGCACGAACAAAGAAATATACAGGAGGATAAGTGGTTTTCAAACCCAAACTCCATAGATTAATGGTTATCACGGACAACCGTTGAAGTCGAATAAAACACAATCCCCTATTACGGTTCCAAAAAAACCGCTTAACCGCAGGATGCAGGTAACTCGTGCACGTACATCAACAGGATAACGATTTACCTCTCGCTTTCCAAGATGTTGCACTTCGTTATTGAACTCACGAATTATTTAAGTTCGCATTTGGATATTCGCGGGAAACCTCAGCTAGAACATAACGCAATGCTATTTGAATAGTATAACTTCAACCCTCTCATCTACAGCGTCGCCTTCGGGGGTTTCATTATCCTGCGCAGGTTCAGCATCTCCGACACCCTCTGCATAAACCCCAGTTGCGGAAAAACCTTCCACATCCACGAGATATTTCTTGATTTGCCTCGCCCTTGCCTTCGACAAAGACAGATTGTCAGGGAACTTATCTTGCGATTCTTCGGGCACCGGGGAGTTATCGGTGTGAACCTTTATTTGGATCTCGGCGTTCGGGTACTGGGAAAGTAAACCTGCCGTACGATCGAGTGTTCTAAAACCTTCTGGAAACGGTATTTTAGCCGAACCCGGCGCGAATCTAAGTGAAGTCTCTAGCAAGGTAATACGGATGCCTGTCGAATCCTCCCGCACATCTACGCCTTTTACACGATCTAAATCGGCCAAGGCCTGTTCGCGTAATCGTTCGATATCGGCCCTTTCCTCCTGAAGGGCAGAACGCTCCTCGGCAACCTTCACCAACTCATCGCGCAACTCCTCGATTTCACGTGCAAGTGTCTGTTCCTTAAGCTTCCTGGCCCGTTCGGCCTGGACGGCAATAATACTGTCCTTTTCAGACTTGCGGGCATCGCCGAAAAGTACGTTAAGACCAAACTGGTGCAGGGAACCTGAAGATTCGGCATCTGTAAATAAGAAACCATAGTGAAGTTCAAAATCGGTCTTCTCAACCCTGTGGGTACGCAGTGTCAAACCCAGGGTTGGAGAGAAGCCTGATAATGAGTCGCTGCCATACCGGAAACCGGCCCTGAGTCCTAAATGTTCATCGAGTAAGAAAACCTCACCACCTGCATGAAGCTTCTGTACATTATCCTTAAAACCGACGTTTGCAGCAATCAGATACGAAGATAGGAAATCGGCTTTCGTAGATTCGTTCTTCCACGAGATACCTCCCTGAATCAACGGACTCCTGCCAATCCACCAATCCGAAACTGAAGCACCGGCGTTAATCCCTAAGGGAAACGT
>WJJO01000452.1 GCA_014729665.1 Caldifarciminota bacterium | reverse complement strand
TCCCGCGGCTATACCGCCTGAAAACAGGCCCTGCAGAAGGGCAACCATTACCGGTATCCCTTGCTGAAGCATACCCATCTTTACGAAAAGTAGTTCTAAAAGATAGGTTACAGCACCGAGTGCGGTGCCAACCAGCAGCGCCATAAGCGTGTTCAGCCACCCTTTCGTCCCCAGCCAACACTTAAGCTTGGCTACCACTGCCGCTACTATTACGCTTCCCAGAAGCGTTATTCCAAAAAGATCGATTGTGAGTTCTTCACCCCACATCATTCCTCCTTTATGTCTTCTTGGTTTATCTTTCCTATCGAGAGAAGCAGGCTCCTGAACTCCGCAAGCTTTGCGGCCAACCAGAGAACCATCTCCTGGGTCTCCAGACTGGCGTGGAACCGCTCGCGGGCGGAATCGGTCAGTTTTGCCTGCCAACCTTCAAACCTTTCTGAAAGGGTATCCAGTTCCAACAAAAAACCCAGCATCCCGCGGGAGAGGTAAGCCTCGATAGAAAACCTCTCCTCTGCCCGGGGACGCGGTTGTTTGAGTTTCCTTGACTTGGAGGTTTCCCTTTTGAATCCGGCATCCCCGGGGTGCGCCTTCCCGTGTTCTGCAACGCATTCCATCCGGTTTTCGTTCCAGCGTATCAGGCGTTCGCTGTAGGGTATTGCCAAGAAACAATCGTGGCACTGTGCAGGGGTTACCAGCTCTTGACGCCTGGTGCAATAGACACTCTGTCTGGAGATTTCGCTGTCAAGTTCGCGGCGCTCAGCCTCCACCCTTTCGAGGACCTCTTCCACACTCCGTTTCATCAATCCTTCCTATTGGCTGCAGTAATGTAAAAGGCCTCGCGGGTAACCTTTTTGACCCCCAGGTTGTGCAGGGTCTCGGCGTCAAGATTCCTCAGCGCCTGGCGATCTATCTCCTGGCGTATGCGGATGCAGTCGCCAAGCCCTCGCTCCCTCAGGCGATGAAGGGTAGTTTCAGGACGTTTGATCTCAAGGCAAGTGCTGTTCCTCAGCCCGATCCGGCCCGAAGGCAGAGACCGGGAACGCATTCCTTCGGAGTTTTCCCGGAAGAAACGCTCAAGCCCCTGTTTGAGGTTATAGGCCTCAGACAGGAACTCGGCGCTTGCTTCCCCCAGCCTCTCTTCAATCCCTCGAATCCTTTCATCCGCCTTTTGACGCAGCTTATTAAGCCTTTCCTCAATCCGACCCAGGCGTCCGAGCGCCTGATTAGCTTCTTTCCAGGAGCATATTTCGTTGTTTACTTTCATGTATCCCCCTTGACATCTTCAGGTTTTTGACTAAAATCATCCATATGGGTGCAAACATCGTTGAGATTATAACCTAATTGGGTGCAATGTCAAGTTTCTTGTTTCCAAGTTGCACCTTTCTGGGTGATTTAATTAGTTTTCCACAGCCGATTGGGGATAACTATGGGTTTTGACGAACTTATCGGTCAGCGAATTCGTGCTGCTCGCAAGGAGCGCGGTTTGAACCAGGAGGAGCTCAGTCTCAGGCTGGGGATACACCGCAATTCCCTGGTGCGGTATGAGCGCGGCGAACGCGGGATCGACGTCGACCTTTTAACAAGGCTTGCAGACGCCCTCGAGGTTTCCTTTCACTGGCTGGTTACCGGAGAGGGTGAGATGGAGAGGTTGCCCGACATACCAGAATCGGAAAGGGAACGTGTACGTTGGATACCCCTTCTTGGTTCGGTGCCCGCCGGTTTCCCGCGCTACTCCAGCGAGGTGGTTCTGGAATATATGCCGGTACATGCGGCCAGTGCAAGGCATCCCCAGACCTTTGCATTGATAGTCCAGGGGGACTCCATGGAGCCCCGACTCTCCGAAGGCGATAGGGTTATTGTCCAACCCGATCCTTCGCCACCCAATCGGGCTATAGTGGTTGCATTAATAGACGGCGAAACCACCATCAAGGAGCTTAAGGTAACCGTTCAGGGGCAGTTGAGTACCCATATACTGGTGCCGGTAAATGGGGATTATCCGCCCCATATCCTCGGAGCCGGAGACAGGATAATCGGCAGGGTGGTCGCTGTCCAGAAGATGCTTGAATGAGTTTTTACTCCCACCCCCATGAGGTTGTCGGATGCGAAGCGGCGACTAAAGGTAGCTTAAAATAACCACAGAGACTCAGAGACACAGAGCGCCAAAAAGACCGGAGGAGTAAGGCACGCATATAAAGAGCTTGACAAAACCTATCCCATAGGGAATCCGTGTCAATCTGTTGAATTTCCGGATAGCTGGATTTATCCGATAGCTTCGATGCGATACCGACTTAGATTACGCCTTCAGGCTGATTTTTATGAATATTCAAATCTAGGGATTAATCCTAATCCCTTCTCAATGCAAGGAAAACGGGTTCGGCACCCCTCGCACCCTCGCAGCGCAGGGCTAAAGGCTCAAAGTCCTCCGGCATGAGGAATGGCAAATCAAATTCTACGAATCTGCCCGATTCAATCATAATCGTGGAGGACGGGCTTGTATTGGTCGCCCGGAAGCGATACTCATCGGGGATGTATCCCTTTCCATCGGCATCCAGCAGTCTGACCTGTGCGGTGTAGTCCACCATCGCTTTGCCCTTTGTCGCGGGCAGAACCTGAAGCCGGGCAACTATGAAAAGGGTTCCTTTAGGAGCGTACTCAAAGGCTTCGTCGAAGGGTATGCTGTCGATAGTAGAAACCTTAATCAACCTGAATGTTAAGGGGGCGCTTTCCGCCCACCGACCTAATCCCGTAAGCGCCGCAGTATCGGGTTCGGGAAACTTCGTTGAGGAGTCTGTAGCTGCGCCGCAGCTTGCTAAAAAAACAAGCCCTGCCGCGAAAACGATTAATGCCACTCTGCTACAGCTCTTCATCGCCAAAGTCCACCTTCCAGACCGAGCCCTCACGTTCGAGTTTTATCTCCACGTCGATAACGGTACGGTCAAATCTGCCTCTTTTCATCTCCTTCTCCATATGTTTTGTAAACCAGGAAGCTATCTCTGCACTGTCGCCCGCGGCTCTGCGATACAGATTCTTATTGCGGACCTTCTCCTCGAGCCTTTCCCGCAGACCTTCAAGATAGGGTGCGTGGATGGCTACATAGACCTCAGCCCTGCTTCCGCGCTGTTGAATCTCTCCTATGACAAAGTCGGTCTCTTTTGCCCAGACCTTTTGAAGTTCGGGGTAATCTGTTATCCGCCCCAGGTCGATTTCATCCTCGAACTCAGACCTTGAGTAATGGTCCCTCGATGCACGCGTAAGCTGTTGATAAGCCAAGTCATAATCACCTTCTATAACGGCCTTCCAATAACGGGTTGCGGCTTTGGTGATTGCATCGGTGTCGGTTCCGCAGTAAGTCGAAAGCGTTACAATAACAAAACCCAGGATTA
>WJJO01000451.1 GCA_014729665.1 Caldifarciminota bacterium | reverse complement strand
GTATCATGATAGTCGCAGCATCATCCCTCGTAGGTGCATGGTTGATAGTACCCTCAGTATTCACGATTCTTTTTGTGGCGGGTCTGCGTCCGTTCGACGCATACCCGTACCTCAAGGTTGGCTTGTGGATTGCTGTAGGGATAGCTGGTATGATCGTACAGTTTAAGGTTACTGCACGAAAGCGGCTTGAAGAGAATCGGTTAAAAACAACCTAGTCTTGACTTAGGTTCAAATGACCTTATACTCCAATCAATCAGAAACCAAAGGAGGCGTAATGGCCAAAAAAGTTGTTCTCGCATTATTCGTAGTTATGGTTATAGCCGGCATTACGAACTGCGATATCTTAGGCGGGGGAACTGGTGTTAAGGGTATGCTCATCCTCGAACCCGGTCAAACAGGAGACGTGAGAAATGCACGAGTTGAGTTATATCAAAACACCGACCTTTCAGGTGAACCCGTAAAAGTCGGTCAATCCTCGAGCGAAGGAACAGATCAGAGCGAGGCGGAATTTTCGATTGAAGAGGTGCTTGCCGGATACTACTATCTGCTCGCATGGAAGGATATTGACGGAGACGGAGACCTATCCGGCGGAGACCTTGTCGGCGTATACGGAGGCTCCTACACCCCCGGAGAGGGTGGCCAGCAGCTTACCGTCGAGGAAGGAAAGATGACCGATGTGGGCAACATCACAATGACGATACTGGTCGAAGAAGCCGCTGTCGAAGAAGCATCGGGAGTGATTGAAAACGAAGGGTACTCGGTCAAGTACACTTACACGTTCAACATTGATGTTAACCTGACTTCACTCACCATTACCATACCGAGTGTTCCTTCCTTTGACGGCGGTGAAAGTGGTTCAAAAACCGGTGGGCAGGCTTACACTACCGAAGATTACATAATTACCGACGGTGAGGAATTATACCCTATACCCACAGGAACACATAACCTGCGCTTCCAGGGTACTGCCGACGGCGACCCCTTCGATTTGTCGGTGGATATTGCCTTTTAACTCCCCGGAAGACGAAATCGGGCGGCAGTAGCCGCCCTTTTTTTACTATGGCTGAGAAAACACTATTATGTTACTCGAAGATTTGATATTTTAGGTTTAATCTATCTCTGCGCTTTGCTCGAAGTCTGAGAAATCCTTATCCTGGGCGTCTTTTATTATCTGGTAGGCGAAATCGGCCGCTTCGCGCGGCACCAATACCTTAACCATCGTTTTCTTGGACGAAAAGGGCCTGAGATGAGCCGGAGCCTCCTCAAGCAGGTGCACCTCGATACCTGATGCCTCGAGAAGTCCTGAAATAACCGCGGCTTCTTCCCTTCCACAGGTGTAGACACAAACATAATCCTCCATGATTAGTACCTACATGATTGGAGGAAGCGGGAAATACATACTATACCTCATCTTCTTCCCCTCGACAAAGTGTAAAATGGAAGCAGGTGCCCTTTCCAACCTCCGATTCAACCCAGATTGTACCGCCGTGCTGTTCGATAATCTTCTTTACGATATTCAGTCCTACCCCTGTTCCGCCGCCGTATTCGTCCCTGGTGTGAAGCCTCTGGAATATCTTGAATATACGTTCAAGGTGTTTGGCCTCAATGCCGATACCGTTGTCAGAAATCGTGAATTCGTCGAGATCTTCATCTTCGTTAGGTATCCAGGCGATTTCTATCTTCTTCTTCTCCTTATCGTTGTACTTCATTGCATTGGTTATCAGGTTTGCAAGGACCTGCTGCATTCTGACCTCGTCGCAGAAGATATCCGGCATATCATCTGCGATATCTATCTTGACGTCGTCAGGGGGATTGATGAACTCCACGGCCTTGAGCGCAAGTTCACCGGCGTTTATCTCGACGTAAGGATTTTTATAGCGACCGATACGTGAAAGCTCCAGAAGATCATTGATGAGTTGCTGCATCCTTTCTGCACTCTCGACCATCCGGCGTACGTAATCCTGACCCTGTTTATCCAAACGGTCGGCGTAATCCTCCTTCAAGAACTCTGCAAAACCTATGATTGCCCGCAGGGGCGCTTTTAGATCGTGGCTGACGATGTAGACGAAATCTTCGAGCTCCTGGTTAGATTTCTCTAAAAGCATGGATTTTTCCTTGTCCTGTTCCTTGAGTTCCCTTAACCCCTTTATCATCGCATTAACACCCATTGCCACCGAGCCGAAGATATCCTCGCTTTCTACGACCGCCTCGACCGTAAGGTCTCCCAGGGCCACATCGGACAGCACCGAAAGGATATCAGCAAGCCGCTCCTCGGTGTAATCCCGCAGTTCCTGCACACTCATCTCCTTTTTGCTCAAGGTCTCATCCACGACTAAATATAGAGGAGTATAGGTATCTTGTCAACCTTGCCTTGGATAGAGACCTGCTTAGATTGAGAGTCTCCTAGGATTTTTAACCGGTATTACGGTCAGTATGAGTCTTCTCAGTTCTGCTTAGTATGAAAGGCAGGCAGCTTGTAACCAACGCCTAAAGAAAAGAACGGTATATCATCATTCTCATCAAAATACTCGATGAAAGAGGTTACCTCGGCACCTATGAATATAGACAGCTTAGGAGATATATGAACCGTTGTCAGGACATCTAAAAACGGTTCGTACTCATCGGGATTGAATCCAACGAATTGCGGTCTTATGCCCAGGGTAACAATCTCCTTCCTTCCAATCCCGAGAAGGAACGCTGGTGCAAAGGTCGGACGCGCACCTGTAGAGTTGACCTCAATTTTGACCGCTGGTATCATCGGACCAATCGGCAAAGCGCCCTGGAATCCGACACCGATATCACCGAAATATAGGGAAGCCGTATTAAGGCCCAGTGCTCCCCTTAGGTATGGTTTGAAATATTTCCCGAATCCATACCCCATTTCGACATCGGACCTCAAACCCACACCGTATATAGGACCTGCATCGAGTACAGGAACGACTGTGCTGTGAAGCCCCGCCCCTGCGTTAATGGCCCACCCCGGTTCTATCCGTGCGGTTCCGTAGTATGGGGATACACAGTTGGTGAGTAACGTTGACAGGATTATTAGGAAAAACACGGTGTCTGACTTTTTGCGCATAATGCCTCCTTGTTATTAATTTAGACACGGTTAAGCTACAAAGGTTTAATGTCCTGACTACAGGATACGTTTCAGGAATTTGATATGTCTCGGTTTCCCAGGATATAAGCTCAGGAACATCGATTTAGCCTTTGTCTTCGTTGACATTACCTTCTAATTTACTATAATTTAAGGCAATAAGAAAGGATTGGAGTTGTAAGTGAGAAGACCTACGTCTGATTATAAAGACGAAATCCCTTTGGGTCATGGGGTTTTTTTGATAAAAAACAGGGGAAGCGGGGCTGAATTAATCCCTGAGATGATGAGTTTCCAGGTAGACGGAAGGCTCTGTGACGTTGAAGACCTGCCGGCAGATTTCTTCGATGAGGAGTTATTGGAGGTTATAAATCGGATCAAACTATTCCTTAGGGCAAAGGATGAGGGAACATATCAGTGAAAAAATGATTTACACTGTCGAAACAAGTAATCAGTAGGTGATTACAACGGCAAAAGAGGAACAGGATTGAGATGGATAAGAGATTAACATTCGATGCAACCGGCACGGTCTGTCCTATCCCGATATTGAAGACCGCGCAGAAAATATTAGAAATTGAGGTGGGTGAGATAATTGAAATACTTGCAGACGACGAAGGTGCATTGGAAGACTTTCCTGCCTGGTGTGAACAGTCAGGAAATGAGTACCTCGGGGTAGAAGAGGGCGCTGATATCCTTAAATTTTATATTCGACGCAGGGTCTAAAGCAAGGTGACCGTTGGTTTCATGCTGCGTACCGGTCCTTATACGTCCCAGAATGCGGATACGGTATATAATATTGCAAAGAGGCTACTGTCTAAGGGACATTCAATAAGGATATACCTTTACGAGGATGGAGTCTGCAACGTCGTGAAACAAATTAAGTCTCCACAGGAGAGAAACATTCGAGATATGATGGCTGAATTGGTCGCTTCCGGTGTTGAGATCAAGGCGTGCGGAACCTGTGCGAAATTTCGTGGTATAAGGAAGACGGATATCATTGAAGGTACGAACCTGGCTGGAATGGCGGTATTAGCCAGGTTTGCCAGGGACTGTGACCGTTTCCTGTCTTTCGGATTCTGATTATGAGTCCGCAGAAGACTATCCTTATCCTGCTGCGTTCATGCCCCTACGGAATGGCGACAGCGGCGGAAGGATACAGGGTCATCATCGGTCTTGCGGGGATGGGTTTAAGAATCCACGCAGTTCTCCTTGAAGACGGGGTGCTGGTTGCACTCAAGGGACAGAATCCTTCGGGCCTCGGAATGCACGAATTAAGTCAGGTTTTTGCAAAACTCACCGAATTCGGAGCCGACCTCTACGTCCATACCCCGTCTGTAACCGAACGCGGACTCTCGGAAGCCGGTTTTATCGATTCAAATCTTATCGATGACGAGGAACTGAAGGATTTAATCACTTCAGCAGATCACGTGATAACCTTTAACTAGGCGGATTGGTGGATAATCTTTATCTGGTAACGCGTTCTACCTTCGAACGTACGGCATGGAGATTAGCCTTAAGGCTTGCACAATCCGGGGATACTATCTGTTTTATTCAGGATGCAGTATTAGCCGTAAAAGGCCCCCTGGAATTACGGGATAAGATGGCGGAGTTGGAATCGAAAGGTGTGGATCTGAGATTCCTTGCAGAGGACTTAAATGCACGCAGTCTGAACGCCTCCCGCGAGAAGACAGTTGACTACGAGGGGCTGGTGGAACTTATCGAGAAAGCAAGCCGCATAATTACGTAGGAATCCTTACCAAAAGGAGGCTAAAATGCCGGAAATAGAAGGCTACCATCTCCCGGACGATTTGTACTATCATCCCGAACACATGTGGGTAAGGAAGGAAGGAGACATAGTCAGGGTAGGTCTGAACGATTTCAGTCAGAAACTGGCTGGAGAGCTTTCATTCATTGAACTGCCTGAGACAGAAACTGAGGTTTCGGCGGACCAGGTAATCGGCTCATACGAGACGGGAAAGTGGATGGGCAAGATTTACGCACCCTGTGAAGGCAGGATTCTGGAGGTTAACGAGGACCTCGAAGACGAACCTGAGCTGGTTAATGAAGATCCATACGGAAAGGGGTGGATATTTACTATGGAACCCGGCGACATGAGCGCCATCGACAACCTGATACACGGGGACTCGGTTGCCGACTGGATAAAAAGCGAGGCGGAGAAAAACAAAGGTTAAACGCCAAAGAGGAGTAGATGAGCAGTCAATTGAAGGTATTAAACCCTTACGATAAATCGTTGATTGGAGAGCTGGAGCAGGATACGGCATCGACCGTGGAGGCCAAACTCGGTGCTGCAGCCAATGGACTTATTCGCCTGCGCGACCTCAGTCAGCAGCGCCGTTACCAGATACTTAACCGGGCCGCAGAGATCGTCGATGGAAAGAGTGAGGAGTTCGCACGAACCCTTGTTTTAGAGGTCGGCAAGACCTGGCGGGATGCAAGAAGCGAGGTCACAAGATGCGTGAATACCCTAAGGTTATCCGCGATTGAGGCTATGAAGCTTTCCGGTGAGGAGGTTCCATTCTCGGCCGCAGGTCATCGGTTTAAGCGGGGTTTCTTTCGCCGAGTTCCCTGCGGCGTCGTTGCCGCTATAACCCCCTTCAACTTCCCCCTGAATCTTGTAGCCCACAAGATAGCCCCTGCATTCGCGGCGGGATGCAGTACCGTGCTCAAACCGGCTTCCGCAACACCCCTGTCAGGGATAAAGCTGGTTAAGGCAATGCACGAAGCCGGCGTTCCCTCAGAGGCTTTACAGGTGGCTGTAGGTCCGGGTTCGAGTGTTGGTCAGGCGCTGGTATCCTCCAATGTTCCGCGGATGGTAACCTTTACCGGGTCCAAGGCGGTGGGTGTAGAGATTAC